>NZ_JCBDGH010000053.1:0-4884 GCF_059833955.1 Vibrio sp. R15-SG3-ISO1A | reverse complement strand
GACGGCGGTGTTTGGCACCTCGATGTCGGCTCATCACATCCTGGGGCTGAAGTCGGTCCCAAGGGTATGGCTGTTCGCCATTTAAAGTGGTACGCGAGCTGGGTTTAGAACGTCGTGAGACAGTTCGGTCCCTATCTGCCGTGGGCGTTGGAAGATTGAAGGGGGCTGCTCCTAGTACGAGAGGACCGGAGTGGACGAACCTCTGGTGTTCGGGTTGTGATGCCAATCGCATTGCCCGGTAGCTAAGTTCGGAATCGATAACCGCTGAAAGCATCTAAGCGGGAAGCGAGCCCTGAGATGAGTCTTCCCTGATACTTTAAGTATCCTTAAGGGTTGTTCGAGACTAGAACGTTGATAGGCAGGGTGTGTAAGCGCTGTGAGGCGTTGAGCTAACCTGTACTAATTGCCCGTGAGGCTTAACCATACAACACCCAAAGGGTTTTGATGGACTCAATGAAAGAACATTGAATGTGTATAAAAAGAGACGAGTGACTAGTTCCTAGTCGCTAGAAACGATAAACACAGCTTTCCGAATTATTAAGTTCTAGGAACTAGGGTCTAGGCACTCAGCTTCTAGGAACTTAAACAAATTTTGCTTGGCGACCATAGCGATTTGGACCCACCTGATTCCATGCCGAACTCAGAAGTGAAACGAATTAGCGCCGATGGTAGTGTGGGGTTTCCCCATGTGAGAGTAGGACATCGCCAGGCTTTGAACATTATCTATTTGAAGCAAGATTGAGATAAGACTTTAAATAGACCACTGCGGAGTGGTAGTTCAGTTGGTTAGAATACCGGCCTGTCACGCCGGGGGTCGCGGGTTCGAGTCCCGTCCACTCCGCCACTTATACTAAGCCCAGTCGAAAGACTGGGCTTTTTTACGTTTAACGCTCCCGAAAGTGCTGTGTACTTTTTCGCGGGCCGGAATGCCGGACCATCGAGTCCCGTCCACTCCGCCACTTATACTAAGCCTTAGTCGAAAGACTGAGGCTTTTTACGTTTAACGCTCCCGAAAGTGCTGTGCATTTTTTCGAGGGCAGGGGCCTGTCTGCTCGAGGCTTTTCTGCAGACAAGAAAAAGCCAGCACACTGGCTGGCTTCGAAGAGAGAGCAAGGCGAGATTAAAGAATAATGTCTCGCACTTCAGGATCTTTGCGTTCTAGGTAGTGTGTCGATTTAATGCGACGAATGGTGCGGCAGCGTCCACGGATCAGTAAGGTTTCTGTGGTGGCGATGTTACCTTGGCGCGTAATGCCCTCAAGCAGGTCACCTTTGGTGATGCCAGTGGCAGAAAAGACGACGTTATCGCTGCGAGCCATCTCTTCCATAGTCAGCACAACATTGGCTGTCACGCCCATTTCTTCGCAACGTTTTAGCTCAGCAGCGCCGTAGATGCGGTTTTCTTCGCTATCACCTTTAACTTCATGTCTTGGTAGCAAACGGCCATGCATATCACCATCGAGTGCACGGATCACAGCGGCAGACACCACACCTTCTGGTGCGCCGCCAATGCAGTACATCATGTCGACTTCACTGTCAGGCAGGCAGGTAAGAATGGAGGCGGCCACGTCACCATCAGGTACGGCAAAAACGCGTACACCCATTGCTTGCATCTCAGCAATCACCTTATCGTGACGCGGTTTTGCTAAGGTGATCACCACAAGTCGATCGAGCGGCTTGTTGAGCGCTTCAGCGACGTTAATAAGGTTCTCTTTGAGTGGCTTATTGAGGTCGATACAGCCTTTTGCGCCTGGCCCCACAACCAGTTTTTCCATATACATATCTGGGGCTTTTAAGAAGCTGCCTTTTTCACCTGCGGCCAGAACAGCCAGCGCATTGGACTGACCCATGGCTGTCATGCGGGTCCCTTCAATTGGGTCAACCGCGATATCGACACAATCACCACCTGTACCTACTTTTTCACCGATATACAGCATAGGCGCATCATCGATCTCGCCTTCACCAATGACAATCTCACCTTCGATTTCTGTCTTATTAAGCAGGGTACGCATCACTTCGACAGCGGCACCGTCGGCGGCGTTCTTATCGCCACGGCCAAGCCATTTATAACCCGCTAGGGCTGCGCCTTCGGTAACTCTTGAGAATGCCATTGCTAAATCGCGTTTCATGATGACTCCAACTGGTAGGAAAAACTGAACAAAAATAAATCGCCGCGATTTTAGCACATCACTAGGGAAACGTTTGCCTTTTTGGTTCAGCAGGCTTGAACTGGATCAAACCAGGGTCAGGAAAATGGATGGATCCATTCATTCGTCTGGTCTTGTAAAGACTGAGTCAAATTGCGTTGTTTTTTTAATCGAATGACGCAGATTTGCAAATATAGGGCGTGTTTAAAGCGGCTTGGCTGAGTAGAATGGAAGGTAAATGGGTTTGTCATGTCGTATGACCCAACCATCCAGAGAATGATTAAAAAGGTAGGCAACGATGTCTTTTGAAGTACTAGAAAAACTAGAAGCAAAAATCCAAACCGCGGTTGATACTATCACTCTGCTTCAAATGGAAGTGGAAGAGCTTAAAGAAGAAAAGCAGAAGCTAGCAAACGAAGCGAACGAGCTGCGTACAAGCCGTGAAGAGTTGGTCGCGCAAAATCAGCAGATGCAACAAGAACACACAGCATGGCAAGAACGCATCCGCAGCTTGCTAGGTAAGATGGAAGACGTTGAGTAATCACCGCTTCTGCAGACTAAAAAGGGTTGGCACTGTGCCAACCCTTTTGCTTTGATGTCTGTCAGATTAGACCTGAGGGCGCACGCCCAAAGTGTGGCAAAGTGCGTAGGTCATTTCGGCGCGGTTGAGAGTGTAGAAGTGGAAATCTTTCACACCTTCACGACTTAGGATACGCACCATGTCGATGGCTTGGCTCGCACCCACCAATTGGCGAGTGGTTGGGTCGTCATCCAGCCCTTCAAATTGTTTCGCCATCCAGCCAGGGACTTTGACGTTATTCTGCGCGGCAAAACGTGAAGCTTGTTTAAAGTTGGAAACAGGAAGGATGCCCGGAACAATTTCGACATCAATGCCAGCCGCAACACTGCGATCACGAAAGCGTAGGTAGCTCTCTACATCAAAAAAGAACTGAGTAATGGCGCGGTTTGCGCCTGCATCGACTTTACGCTTGAGGTTCAGCAGATCCGACTGCGCACTTTTTGCTTCAGGGTGTACCTCGGGAAAGGCTGCAACAGAGATATCAAAGTCGTGACGTGATTTAAGCAGTTCCACGAGATCGGAGGCGTACATATCCGGTTTGCCACCACCAGGAGGAATATCACCGCGCAGTGCGACGATGCTTTCAATACCATTGTTCCAGTAATCGTCAGCAATCTGAATGAGCTCGTCACGGCTGGCATCGATACAAGTGAGATGAGGGGCCGCAATTAGGCCGGTCTCGGCTTTGATCTCTTTAATGATGGAGTGAGTGCGATCACGCTCGCCGGAGTTGGCGCCGTAAGTAACAGAGACAAATTTAGGCTTAAGGGTTTTGAGGCGATGAACCGAGTTCCACAGCGTCTCTTCCATTTTTTCGCTGCTCGGAGGAAAGAACTCGAATGACACATTGATGTTGTTCGATAGCTCGGCAATATTTTGGTTTAAAGCGTCAATATGACTCGCGTGTGTGTATCCCATCTTTCTCTCTCCGTGTGGCGACCCTATCCGTAGGTAACTGCAGCCCCAACATTCAATTTGATTAAATCGACGTTTAGACGTCTATATGTCCACAGAGTGTATTGAATACGTTTTAATGTCAACACTCCCACCATGAATTTTTTTCAAGTTCATAATGAGAGAATTTGAAGTGCGCGCAGAACGACGCCCGAATAAGAAAACAGGTTGCCGAAGCAACCTGTGAAACTAGAGAAAACTGGACAACAAGTTAAGGTCTGATTGAATCGCGCCTGAGGTCACTTCCCGACCCGCCCCCGGTCCACGAATGACCAGTGGGTTGTCCTTATACCATTTGCTCTCAATCGCAAAGATGTTGTCGCATGGTAACAGGTTGGCCAAGGCGTGCTCTTTGCTGAGTGCTTCGACACCTACTCGAGCTTTACCGTTCTTTTCCAGTCTGGCGACGTAGCGCAGCACTTTGTCTTCACGTTGCGCTTTCTCTAACCTTTCTGCTAGCTGTTCGCTGAGCTGTTGGCTGTTATCGAGAAAGTCATCCAGTGAGAGATCGGCCAGTTCATCGGGCACTAAGCTCTCGACTTTGACCGATTCAGGTTCAATCTCGAGACCGGCTTCTCTGGCTAAGATGACCAGCTTGCGCATTACGTCAGAGCCATCGAGATCCTGCCTAGGGTCTGGCTCGGTTAAGCCTTGCTGCCACGCTAAATCGACTAACTCGGCAAACGGTACGCTGCCATCATATTGTTGGAACAACCAAGAGAGGGTGCCAGAGAAAATCCCTGAGACCGCATAGATGACATCGCCACTTTCACGCAAATCGCGCACAGTGTGGTTGATCGGCAAGCCTGCTCCAACGGTGGCATTGTAGAGCCAATGGCGGTTTATTTTGGAAAACGCATCTTGGACTTGGTGGTAGTAAGCACTTGAGGCAGAGCCGGCAACCTTATTGGCAGAGATAAGATGCATGCCTTGCTCGGCTATATCGAGGTAGCGCTCAGCTAACTCTTTACTCGCCGTCACGTCGAGTACGACCACATCGTCATAGCCCTGAATCGCACCGAGGCGCTGGATCCACTCGCCTTGCTGATAAGGGATAGACTCTTCATCGAAATGCTCACTGACCGCGCTAGGATCGATGCCTTGGTCATTAAACCAATAGGTTTGGCTGTCGATCACCGCCACGAGCTCAAAACTCATTCCACGACGCTTTTCTAGCTCTGCTTTTTGTTCTGCAAACAGGGTT
>NZ_JCBDGH010000052.1:0-16660 GCF_059833955.1 Vibrio sp. R15-SG3-ISO1A | reverse complement strand
GAAACTGTACTCTTTGCCGTTAGCACGCACTTTCATCGCTTCTAAGTCCACTTCCACTTCCGCGCCTTCAGTGGCCTCAACAAATTGAAAAATCTCGTCGACTTCTTGTTCTGCTAAGCGCACAGGGACCATTTGGTTGTTGATCGAGTTGCCGTAAAAAATATCGGCAAAGCTCGGCGCGATCATGGCTTTGATACCGTAGTCGGCTAACGCCCAAGGAGCATGTTCACGTGATGAACCACAACCAAAGTTCTCGCGTGCGAGCAGGATTGAGGCCCCTTTATAACGCGGAGCGTTGAGGACGAAATCTGGGTTAGGCTGTTCACCGGCATCATCTAGAAAGCGCCAATCATGAAAGAGATGCTTGCCAAACCCTAAGCGCGACACCTTTTGTAGGAACTGCTTAGGAATGATTGCATCAGTGTCGACATTCGCTGCATCGAGAGGCACAACCAAGCCGGTATGTTGTTTAAATCCTGACATGTGGTGTCTCCTTAGTTTAACTCACGAATATCAACAAAGTGGCCAGCAATGGCGGCAGCGGCGGCCATGGCAGGGCTGACTAGATGGGTACGACCCCCACGGCCTTGTCGACCTTCAAAATTTCGGTTTGATGTGGAGGCGCAACGCTCTCCTGGCCCTAAGCGGTCATTGTTCATGGCTAGACACATAGAGCAACCAGGTAAGCGCCATTCAAAGCCAGCTTCTTTAAAGATGACATCGAGCCCTTCAGCTTCGGCTTGCGCTTTTACTTGCTCGGAACCCGGTACGATCAACGCTTGCACATGAGCCGCCACTTTGCGTCCTTTCGCCACTGCGGCAGCGGCGCGCATATCCTCGATACGAGAGTTAGTACAAGAACCAACGAACACTTTATCAACGGAGTAGTCAGACAGCGCTTTGCCAGCTTCTAGTCCCATGTAGGCAAGGGCTTTCTCCGCAGAGGCTTTCTCGATAGGATCTTGAAAGCTCTCGGGCGTAGGGATTGGACTATCGACGGCGATCACTTGTCCTGGGTTTGTCCCCCATGTGACTTGTGGTTTGATGTCTGCACCATTTAGCGTAACGACAGCGTCAAACTTGGCGTCATCGTCGGTTTTCAGGGTTTGCCAATACTCTACAGCAGCGTCCCAGTTGGCGCCCGTAGGCGCAAATTTACGACCTTTGATGTAATCGAAAGTGGTTTGATCGGGTGCAATCAGGCCTGCTTTTGCGCCCAATTCAATCGCCATGTTACACACCGTCATGCGACCTTCCATCGACAGATCTCGGATCGCTTCACCGCAGAACTCGACCACGTAACCCGTGCCGCCCGCGGCAGTGGTCTTCCCTATGATGGCAAGTACGATGTCTTTTGCCGTGATGCCAGGGGCGACCTTGCCTTTGACTTCAATCTTCATTGTTTTGGCGCGCGCTTGCTTCAAGGTTTGAGTGGCAAGCACATGTTCAACTTCTGAGGTGCCGATACCGAATGCCAAGGAACCAAAGGCGCCGTGCGTTGCGGTATGTGAGTCACCACATACGATGGTCATACCCGGAAGCGTAATACCGAGCTCAGGGCCCATTACGTGGACAATGCCTTGGTATTTGTGGTTGATGTCATACAGTGTGACGCCAAATTCTTCACAGTTTTTGGACAGCGTTTCCATCTGGATTCGCGCCATTTCACCGGATGCATTGATGTCTTTGGTGGTGGTTGAGACGTTGTGATCCATGGTTGCGAAGGTCTTGCTGACTTGACGCACGGTGCGTCCTTTCTCACGCAAGCCATCAAACGCTTGTGGTGAGGTCACTTCATGCACTAAGTGACGATCAATATAAAGGATAGGGTTTTCACCCTCGGCTTCGACGGCGATATGTGCGTCATACACCTTTTCGTATAATGTTTTACCCATTGCTCTTCCTCGTCGTCCTTGTCGATAAACCCGCCAATGCCAAGCGGCGATTGGCGGTGTCATGACGACTTATAGTCTGTTGTGTTTGGTCTGTCGATTACGAGTTTAAAATGTATCCAGCGATTTTGTCGCCCATCTCTGAGGTCGTCAGAGCGGGGTTGTTACCGGCAAGGTCTGCGGTAAGCTCACCAGCGGCTAGCGCTTTTGACACGGCATGTTCAATATCTTGCGCTGCGGCTTCTTCGCCTAGGCTGTAACGCAGCATGAGCGCTGCAGACAGAATTTGCGCTACTGGGTTGGCGATGTTTTTGCCTGCGATGTCCGGGGCACTACCGCCAGCGGGTTCATACAGACCAAACTTGCTCTCATTGAGACTGGCAGAAGGGAGCATACCCATTGAGCCGGTGATCATCGCACATTCATCTGAGATGATGTCGCCAAAAATATTCGAGCACAGCATGACATCAAACTGAGCCGGATCTTTGATAAGCTGCATCGTGGCGTTATCGATGTACATGTGAGAAAGCTCAACATCTGGGTACTCTTTAGCGATCTCTTCCACTACTTCTCGCCAAAGAATAGAGCTTTGCAGTACGTTCGCTTTATCAATTGAGCACACTTTCTTGCGGCGCAGCTGCGCAGACTCAAACGCAATACGCGCAATGCGCTCGATTTCAAAGCGGTGATACACTTCCGTATCAAACGCTTTCTCGTTAGCACCCTCTCCTTCACGTCCTTTCGGTTGACCGAAGTAGATGCCGCCAGTCAGCTCACGCACGACGACGATATCAAAGCCACGCTCAGAGATGTCTGCGCGCAGTGGTGAGAAGGCTTCCAGTCCAGAATGGATTTGAGCTGGGCGCAGGTTGCAAAAGAGTTGGAAATGTTTACGTAGCGGCAGTAACGCACCACGTTCAGGTTGATCGTTTGGCGGTAGATGTTCCCATTTCGGACCACCTACTGAGCCAAATAGAACCGCATCGGACTCTTCACACGCCTTCACCGTGCTCTCTGGGAGTGGCGTACCGTGGTTGTCGATGGCGATGCCACCCACATCATGCTGTTCACGCTCAAAGCGGATTCCGTGCTTACTCTCAATCGCATCCAGTACTTTATTGGCTTGCGCCATCACTTCTGGGCCGATGCCGTCACCAGGGAGAACGGCAATGTTGTACGTTTTGTCTGTCATGTTAATCCTTTAATTTTAATTATCGTGAAGCCTTGAGACCGGAGTCTCAGGCGTCTTATACGGTTGCGATTTTTTTCTGTTTGATTTCAGCAATTTGGTTTGCACGGTGAATGCTGTTGATCACGTGAAGAAGGGCTTGGCCTGAGGCTTCGACAATGTCCGTTGAAACGCCGGTACCGTGATATTTTCGGCCTTTGTAGTTGGCGATAATATCCGCTTGGCCCAAACCATCTTCCCCTTCACCTTTGGCGGTTAAGTCAAACTTATCCAGTACAATATCATACCCAGTGACGCGATAGATACACTGGTACAAGGCATCCACCGGGCCATTGCCGACGGCTGCTTCGCAGCGCTCTTCATCACCGCACTGCAACTTGATACTGGTGGTGGCCATTACGCTACCAGATTGCACGCTGAGATAGTTCAACTTGTAGTAGTCATCTTCTTCGCGCAAGTTAGAGAAGTGCATCAAGGCTTCCAAATCGTAGTCAAACACTTGTCCCTTGCGGTCAGCCAGCTTCAAGAAATCTTCGTACAACGCATCTAGGTTGTACTCTTCGCTCTTGTAGCCCATCGAGTCCATATGACTCTTCACCGCGGCACGTCCACTGCGACTGGTTAGGTTCAACGCTTGGTTTTTCAATCCAATCGACTCTGGCGTCATGATTTCGTAAGTGTTCTTATTCTTCAGCATGCCATCTTGGTGAATGCCGGAAGAGTGGCTAAACGCGTTGGCGCCGACGATCGCTTTGTTGGATTGAATCGGCATATTGCACAATTGGCTGACGAGTTTACTGGTGCGATGGATTTCGTCGTGTTTAAGGCCAGTGTGAACGCCAAGCAGTTCTTGACGAGTTTTGATGATCATCGCGATCTCTTCGAGAGAGCAGTTGCCCGCTCGCTCTCCGATGCCATTAATGGTGCCTTCAATTTGACGTGCACCTGCTTGAACCGCTGCAATTGAGTTGGCAACAGACATACCAAGGTCATCGTGACAGTGAACAGAGATAATCGCTTTATCGATGTTTGGCACGCGGTTGAATAGAGTTTGAATAATGCCGCCAAACTCGTTGGGCACCGTGTAGCCTACGGTATCAGGGATATTGATCGTACTGGCACCTGCATCGATCGCCGCCTCGACCATACGACACAGGTTGTCAATTGGAGTACGGCCAGCGTCTTCACATGAGAATTCGACATCATCGGTATAGTTACGCGCATGTTTAACCGCTTTGACACCCATTTCGACTACATCGTCGTAGCTGCGGCGAAGCTTGTCTTGAACATGCACTGTAGAGGTTGAAATGAAGGTATGGATACGGAATTGGTCTGCGACTTTTAATGCTTCAGCCGCCGCATCGATGTCTTTTGCCACCGCACGAGAAAGCGCACAGATTCGGCTATTTTTGATATTGCGAGCAATCGCTTGGACGGATTCAAAATCACCCGGAGACGATACAGGGAAGCCTGCTTCAATAACATCAACGCCGAGTCTTTCAAGCGCGTAGGCAATCTGCAGTTTCTCTTTAACTGTCAAACTTGCTGACAACGCTTGTTCGCCATCACGCAATGTGGTGTCGAAAATAATGACTTGATCGTTCATGTTTGCTTCCTTAGTGATTTCTACACATTTGAGTGAGTGAATCGATGACTTCCGGTTTCGTTATAGTAAAAAAAAGCCCGCATATTGATGCGGGCTTTTTGAATCTGTGTGGTGGTTTTTCGTCCACAGCCTACCCGCGCGATTTGGTCACGATAAGGAGGAGGCTCAGCAGGAGAGAAAAACGCATATACATGATTAACGTGTCCTTAAAGGTCGTTATATATCCACAAAATTAAGTTAACAAATTAGTACCGTACTCAACCGCCTAGGTCAACCCTAAAGTGCAAGTTTTCTCCTCTTTCTTGTTTTCTTTATTTTCAACAGACGCAAAGGTTTGCGTTCTCTACTGAGTGTTGATGTCACGCAACTACAGTGAAACGTTCACGAACCTGTCACCAAGAACGCTTAGTTTGTCATCAATACCGTCATGGAAAGGAGTCGGTCATGCGTACTATCGAACCTATCGCAAAGTTAGATTTGGCGTTCTCATTGTTTTGCTTGCAGCACAAGTTTTCTTGGCCTGTGTCTCGCTTGAGCAAAGCCGTCTCTCACACAGGTGATGGACACCTCTATGTGTTATTTGGCGCTCTAGCGTGGGGCTGGGGTGGCGATACTGGGGCTTGGTTTCTGCTTGTTGGTTTAACGGCGTTTCTTATCGAGCTTCCGATTTACTGGACGTTGAAAAACCTATTTAAGCGTCGCCGTCCGCAGGAGTTGTCAGATCTGGTGCCCTCTTTTATTACGCCATCCGATCGCTACAGTTTACCCTCTGGGCATACGGCAGCGGCGTTCTTAATGGCCACCTTGATCGGACACTTTTATCCAGGCTTGGCGGTCATCGCGTTAGTCTGGGCCTGTTTCATCGCCTTATCTCGTATCTTGTTGGGTGTCCATTTTCTCACTGATGTGTTGTTAGGCGCCGTCTTGGGCATGATGTGTGCTCAAGCTGCCCTCACCCTGATTGGAGGTTAATGAGTGAAAATACTGTATGGCGTTCAAGGCACTGGTAATGGTCATATCGCTCGTGCAAGAGCAATGGCACAGTGTTTAAAAAAGAGCGGGTTGGAGGTGCAGTTTCTCTTTTCTGGGCGAGAAAAGTCTAAGTACTTCTCTATGGAGGAGTTTGGCGACTATCAAACTCGGCAAGGCTTTTCATTTGTGACCAATAAAGGTCAGGTGGATTACCTAAAAACCGCCTTGAGCAACAACCCCTGGCACTTTTGGCGAGAAGTCAAACAGCTCGATTTGTCTCAGTACGATCTCGTCCTCAATGATTTCGAGCCTGTGTCTGCTTGGGCCGCACGGCAACAAAACATCCCATCGATTAGCATCAGCCACCAAAACGCCTTTCGCTATCCTGTCCCTTTACGTGGCGCGAGTTGGTTTGATAAACAAGTCATCGAGCATTTTGCCCCAGCCAATTATCACATCGGGTTGCACTGGTATCATTTTGATCAACCCATTTTGCCACCCATTGTGCATACGCACAGAGAAGAAGTGGCAGAAGAAGCGTTTATTTTGGTTTATTTGCCGTTTGAAAGCACCGCCGACATTTCGGAGTTGTTGCTTCGTTTTGTTAACCATCGCTTTATCTGTTATCACCCAGAAATCATCGAACCTGAATTGATCGACAATATCGAGTTTATGCCACTCAGCGTCTCCTCTTTTCATCACCATCTCAATCGCTGCGGTGGGGTGATTGCCAATGGTGGTTTTGAGCTGCCATCAGAAGCGTTGACGTTGGGTAAGAAGCTGCTACTCAAGCCCTTGAGTGGGCAGTTTGAGCAACTGAGCAATGTGGCAACATTAGAGGATCTCGGGTTGGCGTCGTCGATGGAGATGTTGGATGCCTCGATTGTTCGTCGTTGGCTCGATGAGCCTGGAGCAGAGAGTGTGAATTACCCCGATGTTGCACAGGCAATTGTGGCGTGGATTGAAAAAGGGCGTTGGGATGATCAGTTGGCGTTGACCGGTGAACTATGGGAGCGAGTGGATTTTCCAAGTTATGTTACCCCCTCCTAGCGTGAGATAGGCGCTACGTTGATTCGACAAAAACAGCATCAGTTATTGATGCTGTTTTTGTATCTGCGAGAGTAACTATTGATTCCCTCCATAATAGCGGTGCGATATGGAAATGCGCGAGGTATATAAAATATTTGTATATTTCTATAAAAAACAGCGTTTTAGTTATTTTTATATGTTGCTTAACATGTTGATTTGTAAGTTCTTTCTGATTTGTATGATAAAAAATACTGATTAAATATCAATCTAGTTGATAAGCGCAGTTTGATTCGTTGATAGTAGTAATGCGTTAGGAAATATCTGACTTAGAAATACGAGTGCCATCCCGTGCCACGGCTTTCTGTTCCCCACCTATTCGCATCAAAAATATTGAATGAATTTGACGAATTTTAATGAGGCTTGCCAAATGAATGACAAGAAAGAATCGGTTAGCGCTATGTCTAGCTACCGTATGGAAAGTACGTTACGTGGAGTGGATCTCAACCTATTAACCGTGTTTGATGCAGTGATGCAAGAGCAAAACATCACACGCGCTGCGCATAATTTGGGCATGTCTCAACCTGCAGTGAGCAACGCTGTCGCACGCCTAAAAGTGATGTTTAATGATGAACTCTTTATGCGTCAAGGTCGCGGTATCCAGCCGACTCAACGCGCTCGCCAACTGTTTGGCCCTGTGCGCCAAGCGTTGCAATTGATCCGCAACGAGTTGCCAAGTTCTGTGTTTTCCCCTGAAACGTCAACACGTCTTTTCAAGCTTGGTATTTGTAGCCCTTGTGACATGCGTTTTGCACCTAAAATCATGGCAACGATTCACGAGTTGGCACCGAATGTCCAACTGCACCTCGATGCGGAATTTGACCGTCAATTGGCTGAGCGCATGCGTTATCAAGAAATTGATTTTGTGATTGATTACGCCCGTTTTGATGAGCAAGGTTTCTCAAGCACAGAAATCTTCCAAGACGAATTGGTTGTCGTCGCATCAAAAGCACACTCGCGCATTAACGGCAGCGTGAGCGCAGATGACTTGCTGCGTGAGCGTCATGCAAAACTGTCTAAAATCCATGGTCAGCGTAGCTTCTCTGAGCAAGCTTATCGTGATCTAGACGTACAAGCGTACTATGAAGGTACGAGCTTGAGTAACGTGCTGTACGTGGTTGGTCAGTCAGAGCTCGTGACAATCGCACCGCGTTGGATGGTTGAAAATGCCGCCAACAAAGAGCAGCTACAAGTACTTGAGTTCCCGTTTGAGAACGCCAATATCAGTGGTTACCTCAGCTGGCACGAGTCGAGTGAAAAAGACAAAGGCCACATCTGGTTGCGTGATCAACTGATGATGGTGTGCGGTGAAGTGGTCGCTTTAAACTAATTGACACACTTTTCTTGTATTAAAAAACCTTGGGTGGCTCTGGCCTCCCGAGGTTTTTTACTATTTAGCGGCAGAAGTTTGATGAGTGTCAGTTGCCTTTTCAAACTTGAAATGTACACTTGTGCGCTGAAATAAGGCTTACAGGTGTAAGCTAAAGGTAGAAGTGATGGCCAATTTAGATTTTCATATCGTACAACGAATTCGAGACAGAATTGCACAAGGCGCCGATCGCGCCGCGCTCAAGCACAAAGTGAATGGTGCTTGGCAAGACATTAGTTGGAAGCAGTTCGGTCAGCAAGTGGACGCCGTGTCGCTTGCACTATTGGCTCAAGGATTGAGAATACAAGATAAAGTCGGCATTTTTTCCAACAACATGCCGCAATGGACCATCGCTGATATCGGTGCGCTGCAAGCCCGTATCGTGACCGTTCCTATTTATCCGACCAACACCGCCGTCCAGTCCGCATACATCGCAGAAAACGCCGATGTGAAAGTGCTGTTTGTTGGCGAGCAAGCCCAGTTTGATGCGGCGTTAGAGATCACGACACTGTGCCCGCAACTTGAGTTGATTGTCGCTATGTCCGATGACATCGAATTAGGGGATGCGCCGAACGCGATGAGCTGGAAAGGGTTTATTGCCAGCGGCAGCCAAGCGCACCAAGCGGAGCTTGACGCGCGTTTAAGCCAAGCAAACGCCGATGATCTGCTGACACTGATTTACACCTCAGGTACTACCGGTCAACCGAAAGGCGTGATGCTCGATTACGCTAACATTGCCGCGCAACTTGAAGGGCATGACAAACGTCTGAGCCTCTCTCAAGATGATGTGTCGCTCTGTTTCTTGCCGTTGTCTCACGTGTTTGAGCGGGCGTGGACTTACTACGTGCTCTACAAAGGCGCGACCAACTGCTATCTGCAAGACACCATGCAAGTGCGTGATGCCTTAGGCGAAGTTCGCCCTACTGTGATGTGTGCAGTGCCAAGATTTTACGAGAAAATCTTCTCGGCCATTCATGAGAAAGTGTCTAAAGCCCCACTGATTCGCAAAGTGCTGTTCACTTGGGCGGTGAATATGGGCGCTAAGGTGTCGGCGTGTCATCAAGAGGGACGAAAGCCTTCTTTTCTACTGAAAAAGTCACATGCGCTTGCGGATAAGTTGGTTTTGTCAAAGCTGCGTGCTTTATTGGGTGGTCGCATCAACTTTATGCCTTGTGGCGGCGCAAAGCTTGATGAAACCATTGGCCGTTTTTTCCATGCTTTAGGCATTAACGTCAAGTTAGGCTACGGTATGACGGAAACCACCGCGACGGTGTCATGCTGGAGCGATACCGGTTTTAACCCTGACTCTATTGGTGTCACTATGCCCGGTGCGCAAGTGAAAATCGGAGAGAACAACGAGATTCTCGTTCGTGGTCCTATGGTCATGCGTGGTTATTACAAAATGCCCGAAGAGACAGCGAAGAGTTTTGACGAGCAAGGCTTCTTGAAGACAGGAGACGCGGGGCATATTGATGAGGATGGCCATCTCTTTATTACCGACCGTATCAAAGAGCTGATGAAAACCTCCGGCGGTAAATACATTGCGCCTCAAGTGGTGGAAGGGGCGATTGGCAAAGATCACTTCATTGAGCAGGTGGCGGTGATTGCCGATACGCGCAAATTTGTCTCCGCTCTGATTGTGCCTTGTTTTGACAGCTTGGAAGAGTACGCCAAAGAGTTGAACATTAAGTATCACGACAGGGTCGAGCTGATAAAACACCACCAAGTGGTCGAAATGCTGGAAAAGCGAGTCAAAGATCTGCAAAAAGAGTTGGCCAATTTTGAGCAAGTGAAGAAGTTCAAACTGCTGCCTAAAGCCTTCTCAATGGACGATGGCGAGCTAACGCCCACTCAAAAACTGCGCAGAAAAGTGATTAATGATAAATATCAGGACGAAATCGAAGAAATGTACAGTGATAAGCCGGAACACAAGTAGTTCCGCGCTAGGATAATTTTTCGATTGATGAAAAATCCCTCAATGACATACATGAGTCATTGAGGGATTTTTTTTGCGCTTTACTCATCAGCTTTAGCCAATGAGATGAGGATGACGAGAAGTGATGAAACAATATATATGACTAAAATTTTCCATTACTTTAATGCCTTGTATTGCTTTGGTGCCACTTGGTGAGTATTTAAGGCCCTGTTTCCTTGTTTAGTAGCATCTTGTCAATTTTGCGAGGTAAATCGCATTAGACCTGGTGCTAATTAAACGTTACATTTGTTGCGTTACCTTGCTTTTTGTTACGACAGAGCAGGACATAGCCGAAAAAGTGTATGTATTTCGATTAGGCTACGAATAAGACCTAGACTATGTAAAACCAGCTCAATTGATTGACCTTATTGATTGAGGTACTGGTAAGGAGAAAAATATGGCAGCAATGTTGTCCGGAGCAGAGATGGTGGTGCAATCTCTGATCGAAGAAGGCGTTGAACAGATCTTTGGATACCCAGGTGGTTCCGTTCTTGATATCTATGATGCGCTGCACGCCAAAACCGACCAAATCAAGCACGTTCTTGTGCGTCACGAACAAGCCGCTACCCACATGGCCGACGGCTATGCAAGAGCAACGGGCAACCCAGGTGTGGTGCTTGTCTGTTCTGGACCTGGTGCGACCAATACCATTACGGGGATCGCGACGGCGTACATGGATTCTATCCCGATGATCGTCATTTCCGGCAACGTGCCTAATAACCTGATTGGTAACGATGCGTTCCAAGAGTGTGACATTGTTGGTGTCTCTCGTCCTGTGGTAAAACACAGCTTTTTGGTGAAAAAAGCGGAAGATATTCCTGAAACGGTCAAAAAAGCCTTTTATATTGCTACTACCGGGCGACCAGGTCCTGTGGTGATTGATTTGCCTAAGGATGTGATGAATCCTTTGGTGAAGCTGCCTTACGAGTATCCTTCATCCATCTCAATGCGCTCTTATAAGCCGACAACCAGCGGGCACAAAGGGCAGATCAAAAAGGCGCTGAAAGCGCTGCTCGACGCGAAAAAGCCGGTTCTTTATGTCGGTGGTGGCGCGGTGATCGCCGAAGCAGATAAACCGCTGCTTAAATTGGCAGAAGCGCTGAATTTGCCGGTTGTTAGCACACTGATGGGGCTAGGGGCTTTTCCCGGCACACACAAAAATGCGCTCGGTATGCTCGGGATGCATGGCGTGTATGAAGCAAACATGGCGATGCATAACGCCGATCTGATCTTTGGTGTTGGGGTTCGCTTTGATGATCGCACCACCAACAATCTAGAGAAATATTGTCCCGATGCGAAAGTTATGCATGTCGACATTGATCCCTCATCCATCTCTAAAAACGTCAAAGCGGATCTGCCGATCGTCGGCTCTGCGGACAAAGTGCTGCAAGCTATGGTGGATCTGCTAGAAGATCAACAAGCATCCAATGATCAACAAGCATTGACTCGCTGGTGGGACGACATTCAAACATGGCGCGACCGCGCTTGCTTAGCGTATGAAACCTCTCCAGAGCGGATTAAGCCTCAGCAAGTTATCGAGACACTGCACAAGCTGACGAATGGCGATGCTTATGTGGCTTCTGATGTTGGTCAGCACCAGATGTTTGCCGCGCTCTACTACCCGTTTAATAAACCTCGCCGCTGGATCAATTCTGGTGGTCTAGGCACGATGGGCTTTGGCCTTCCTGCGGGTATGGGGGTGAAATTTGCTAAGCCGAATGAAGAAGTGGTTGTCGTGACGGGTGATGGCAGTATTCAGATGAACATCCAAGAGCTCTCTACGGCGATGCAGTATGATATTCCGGTGAAGATCATTAACCTCAACAACCGTTTCTTGGGCATGGTCAAACAGTGGCAAGACATCATCTACCAAGGGCGACACTCCAACTCCTACATGAGTTCTGTTCCTGACTTTGCAGCCATTGCACAGGCGTATGGGCATGTGGGTATCCGCATCGAAACCCCCGATCAGCTGGAAGCGGGCCTAAAGCAAGCTTTGGATATGAAAGATCGTTTGGTGTTTGTGGATATCAATGTCGATGAAACAGAGCACGTTTACCCAATGCAGATCAAAGGCGAGGGTATGGACAAAATGTGGTTGAGCAAAACGGAGAGAACCTAATTATGCGACATATTATTTCACTACTACTGGAAAACCAGCCGGGTGCCTTGTCTCGCGTGGTGGGGCTATTCTCTCAGCGTGGCTACAACATTGAGTCATTGACGGTATCACCGACAGACGATGAGACGTTATCACGCCTCAACATTACGACCATTTCAGATAACATGCAGCTTGAACAGATTCAAAAGCAATTGCACAAGCTGATTGACGTGCTGAAAGTGCAAGAAGTCACCGAGTTTGAGCATATCGAACGCGAACTGATGATGGTGAAAGTCAAAGCCAGTGGCTTTGCTCGCGCTGAAGTGAAGCGCACGGCGGATATTTTCCGCGGCCAAATTGTCGATGTGACCTCTTCGCAATACACCGTTCAGTTGGCCGGGACCAGTGATAAACTGGATGCCTTCATTCAAGCGATTTCTGAAGTGACGGACGTGATTGAAGTGGCGCGAAGTGGCGTGGTAGGCATTGCTCGCGGAGAGCGCACACTCAAGCCATAAACCCATCTTTAATTAAGTTTATCCCAATAAAAAACCACCTCGCGGTGGTTTTTTATTGCTGCTCAACGAACCATTAGTGCAGGATTCGCGCGCGAATGGTGCCTTCAATGCTTTTTAGCTTCTCAAGTGCCTCTTCAGAACGGCCCGTTTCAACGTCAATCACCACGTAGCCGATCTCTGCGCTGGTTTGCAGGTACTGAGCCGCGATGTTGATGCCGTCTTCTGCGAAGATGGTGTTAATTTGCGTCAGGATGCCAGGACGGTTTTTGTGAATGTGCAGCAAACGCGAGCAGTCACGGTGTTCAGGCAACGACACCTCTGGGAAGTTAACACTCGATAGGGTTGACCCGTTGTCTGAGTATTTCGCTAATTTACCCGCGACTTCCACGCCGATGTTCTCTTGCGCTTCTTGTGTTGAACCGCCAACGTGAGGAGTGAGGATAACGTTGTCAAACTTCTGCAGTGGTGATTCAAATGGGTCCGCATTGGTCTTTGGTTCCACCGGGAATACATCAATCGCCGCGCCAGCTAGGTGGCCTGATTCCATTGCATGGCACAGCGCTTCAATATCCACCACGGTACCACGAGCGGCGTTGATGAAGATTGAGCCTGGCTTCATGCGAGCAAACTCTTCAGCGCCCATCATGTTTTTGGTTTCTGGCGTTTCTGGTACATGCAGAGAGATGACATCACACTTATTGAGAAGCTCACTCATGGTATGAACTTGTGTCGCGTTCCCTAGAGAGAGTTTGTTTTCAATGTCGTAGTAGTAGACGCGCATACCCAAGTTTTCAGCGATGATGCCCAGCTGAGTACCGATGTGACCGTAACCAATGATGCCAAGGCGTTTACCGCGCGCTTCGTAAGAGTGGTCGGCACTCTTCTTCCAAATGCCACGGTGGGCAAGGGCATTCTTTTCAGGGATACCGCGAAGGAGTAGGAGAACTTGACCAAGCACCAACTCTGCCACACTGCGCGTGTTCGAGAATGGGGCATTAAACACTGGAATACCGCGAACGGACGCCGCATTAAGATCCACTTGGTTGGTACCAATACAAAAACAGCCAATCGCGACTAACTTTTCTGCAGCATCAATCACTTCCTTGGAAAGGTTGGTGCGCGAGCGAATACCAATAAAGTGGGCATCTTTAACGGCTTCTAGAAGTTCATCTTCTGCAAGGGAACCTTTATGGTACTCAATGTTGGAGTAGCCAGCGGCTTGCAAAACTTCGACCGACGATGGGTGAAGGCCTTCTAGGAGTAGAATCTTAATTTTGTCTTTTTCCAGTGAAACTTTGGCCATTATGTTCATCCTTATAATGGGAAATTGGGGCTTAACTGGCGCACATGTTAAATGACAACGTTTTTTCGACACTTAGTGTGACGCAAACGTTTTCCTTGTGCGTCTTCTGCTCACTAAGTTAACAAAAAAAATACAGCTTGGGTAAGAAAATTACGGAATAAGGAATAATTTTTATCGGGCTAAAAAGAAAAACGGCACCTAAAGGCGCCGTTTGTAAGGAAATAACTAAATTAAGTCGTTTTATGCCTCGATTTGGGCTCCGTTTGGTGTCCCGGTGATCACGACATCCGCGCCGCGATGAGCGAATAGGCCAACGGTTACGACGCCCGCAATGGCATTGATCTGATCTTCGGTCTTTTTAGGTTCAACAATCTTCATATTGTGAACGTCGAGAATGATGTTGCCATTGTCGGTCAGAACACCTTCACGGTAGACAGGCTCACCACCAAGTTTAACCAGTTCACGTGCAACGTAAGCGCGAGCCATAGGGATGACTTCAACGGGCAATGGGAACTGACCAAGAACCTCAACGGCTTTGGTGTTGTCGACAATACAGATGAACTTGTCGGAAATCGCCGCGACGATCTTTTCGCGAGTCAGTGCCGCGCCGCCACCTTTGATCATTTCACGTGCTGGGTTGATTTCATCCGCGCCATCGACGTAGACATCCAGTTTGGTCACGTCATTGCAATCAAACACTTCGATACCGAGTCCTTTGAGTTTCTCGGTGGAAGCTTCAGAGCTGGATACGGCACCTTTGATGTCGTCTTTCATAGTGCCCAATGCATCGATGAAGTGATTCACAGTGGAGCCCGTACCCACACCGACAATGCTGCCTTTTTCGACATATTGTAGTGCAGCCCAGCCGGCTTCTTTTTTCATTTCATCTTGAGTCATGCCCATCTCCTAAATGCGGTGTAAATATCGGTGAATTGCGCGCGATTATAGCCGCAAATGGCGCCTATTCCCAATCCCATATCCGGCTTGGGGTCACTATTTTTGGAAGTGGCACGTCCCATTGCTCAGCAGGTAGGACATCAACGTGTTGGCAATCATGGGCTAAGCCAATTGGCTTTGCGCCTTGCGAGCAGGCAAACCATTTGGCTAAGGTACGATCGTAGTAGCCGCCGCCCATGCCTAGGCGTTGGCCACTGGAGTCAAAACCGACCAAAGGTGTGCAGATTAAATCCAGTTTTTCTACCGGGATGACTTGAGTTTGGTCAAGCTTGGGCTCTGGAATGTAGAAGCGGTTTTCCACTAACGGCGTGTTGGCGTGATAGTGCAAAAATAGCAGGTGGCCTTTGGAAAAAGGATGCAGCACAGGGAGATAGGTTTTTTTACCTTGTTGCCATAGCCATTCGATTAACGGCATGGTGTCAATTTCGCCGTCCGTTGAGAGGTAAAGTGCGATGTGCTCGGCAGAGCTGAGCTCTGGAAGTGATGAAAACTGATGCACGAGATCAAGCGCGGCGAGGTGCTGCACATCACTGGCAAGTTGCTGTCGTTTTTGGCGGATGGTTTGACGAAATTGTTGTCGAGACTCAGACATGCTGCGTTACCCCTATCAAAGGGTAAATCCAACGCATGTTGCGCAAGGAGGATACCCCAGAGTGCCGTTGGAGATGTTGACCCTTGAACCAGCTGGTTCAAGGCGGATCAGCAATGATAACCGTAGGCTTCTCGGTGCATGCCGAGCTTGCTCAATAGCTATCAAGTACCGACCCTTGGGTATTGCTTATCGGCTCAGGGACTAATCCCCTCACGCACACTCCAGGGTAAATTCTTGATTATTGCTGTCCTGGCTTTACTTTATTCAATGCATCGTCAATCGATGCGGTGAGCAATTCCATGCGCTCACACATGTGATTCTGTTGCTCTTCCACAGTATCACGGGTTTCGAGTTCATGACAGAAGTTCAGCGCGACGAAGGTCAGCAATTGCACTTCATTGGTCATTTTAGTTTTTGCGGTCATCTCTTTTAGGCTTTCATCAAGGCGCTTTGCAGCTCGACGTAGTGAGTCTTCTTGTCCCGCAGGGCAATTCACTCTCGTTAGCTTTCCTAAAATTTCGACGTCTACCGCTTGATTACTCATATCAATTCAAATATTCCGATTAAGATGACAATCCAGCGCCCTACGCAATGTCACCGAGGAGGAAACTATAGGAAAAGCCTAGATAAGATTCAAGCTTTTCACGACCGACTCGGGTGTAAAAAGACACGAAATGGACAATTTGCGTAAAAGCTATTCACTATTGTTGATTCGTGCGTTTTCGCAAGGTGTGGTAAGTGTTAGGATTAGTCCCATTCCTGTAAAATTTGGGTCATTTCTATGAGCAATAAATCCCTACCAGATTACCTCTCTCTCGCAAGCGAACTGCAAAGTGCCGGACTGGCTGTGAACCCTTCGGAGCTACACGGCTTATTGACGGGCATGCTCAGCGGTGGTTTGAGTCTGACTGATAAAAGCTGGCAACCGATGCTGTTTGACTACACCAACGAAGGCATGGGATGGCCAACCAGTGCGTTAGCACACGCGCAAAAGACGTTGGATGTGACGGTTGCAGATATGACCAGCGCCAGCTTAGAGATGGCCTTGCTATTGCCCGATGAGGAGGCCAGTGCCTCGTTGTTTGATGTGGCTGATGGTG
>NZ_JCBDGH010000051.1:0-63646 GCF_059833955.1 Vibrio sp. R15-SG3-ISO1A | reverse complement strand
TATGCATCAGCTTCTAAGACTTCAAAGAGTACTTCTAGAGTCTTAACCTCAGGCACTGGTTCGTAAGAGTGCCACTTTAGGTCTGATTTCATCCAGTAAACTTTCCATTCATCTCGAGACTTATAGTATTTAGCCTTAACTACCGAGCTTTCTATTTTGTCGGATGGGTCATTCCATTTAGGCCTAATTTCAAAAATTTCGATTGCTTGATCTTGGATACGAAAGCCAAAATCAAGTTCATTACGAATTTCTACAGGTGGTCGACAAGAATCGAGGTATTTCTCGACTGCCTTTTCGTACCGTTTGTGCTCAATTTCAGAAAATGCCATTTATATCACCTAAGCTTATGTTTAGGCTAAGTTTACGACTCATTCTCGAAACTGGCTAGTTCAACTTTCATGAAAGCGCATAACGCCTTACTAAGTGGCGCCAGCGATGAACCCGCAAAACCCACTGAACTCCAAGCCAAAACCGCCGAGCGTTTGGCGTCCACTTGAGTAACTGGTTAGTTGGCTAGTTCGTTGCTCTGCCAGAAACGCCACCGTACGAAAAAGTAAACTACCGAACCCAAGCGCACAACATCACACCCAAAGTTACCCACGATTTACGCAAAGTAATGTGAGCCACTACACTCCGACAAAGAAAGCGGACACAAAACACCAGTTGGAACTATTGAAGCGGCAGTACTGACGAGCAAATGAACAACACGTAAACCTGCATCTGAAACACCAAAACTCAACGCAACTTTACGACCACGATTCTAACCACCAACCTGCACGAAACCAAAATAAGGCAAACCCTCGAACATTAAAAAGCACTTGGTTCGAGTGATTCAAGAACTGATACCGACAATGCCAAATTGCCGATAACACCAGACGAATGGCCAGAGATGACGCTGAACTAGCCCTAAAAAATCACCCGCCAACTAACGCTTTACTAAGTGGCGCCTGCGATAAACGCGCAAAACCCACTGAACTCCAAGCCAAAACCGCCGAGCGTTTGGCGTCCACTTGAGTAACTGGTTAGTTGGCTAGTGCGTTGCTCTACCAGAAACGCCACCGTACGAAAAAGTAAACCACCGAACCCAAGCCCACAACACCGAAACTAAAGTTACCCACGACTTACTCAAAGCAATGTGAGCCACTGCACTCCGACAAAGAAAGCGGGCACAAAACACCAGTTCGAGTTGTTGAAACGGCAAAGTTAACGAGCAGGTTTTCAACACATAAACCTGCACCTGAAACACCAAAATTCAAAGCAACTTTACGCCCACGAAACTCGCCACCAACCTACACGAAACCAAAATGAGGCAAACCCGCGAACATTGAAACGTGCTTTGGTTCGAGTAATTCAAGAGCTGATACCGACAATATTAAATTGCCGATAGCATCGAACGAATGGCCGGAGATGACGATGAACTAGCCCCAAAAATTCACCCGCCAACTAACGCCTTGCTAAGTGGCGCCTGCGACAAATGCACAAAACCCACTGAACTCCAAGCCAAAACCGCCGAGCGTTTGGCGTCCACTTGAGTAACTGGTTAGTTGGCTAGTGCGTTGCTCTACCAGAAACGCCACCGTACGAAAAAGTAAACCACCAAACCCAAGCCCACAACACCGCAACCAAAGTTACCCACGATTTACTCAAAGGAATGTGAGCCACTACACTCCGACAAAGAAAGCGGACACAAAATACCCGTTGAAGTTATTGAGACGGCAATTCTGACGAGCAGATGAACAGCGCATAAACCTGCACCTGAAACACCAAAACTCAACACAACTTTACGCCCACGATTCTAGCCACCAACCTGCACGAAACCAAAATGAGGCAAATTCACGAATATTGAAAAGCGCTTGGTATAAGTGACTTAAAAACTGATACCGACAATGCCAAATTGCCGATAACACCAGACGAATGGCCAGAGATGACGCTGAACTAGCCTTAAAAAATCACCCGCCAACTAACGCTTTGCTAAGTGGCGCCTGCGATGAACGCGCAAAACCCACCGAACTCCAAACCAAAACCGCCGAGCTTTTGGCGTCCACTTGAGTAACTGGTTAGTTGGCTAGTTCGTTGCTCTGCCAGAAACACCACCGTACGAAAAAGTAAACCACCACAGCCAAACGCACAACACTGAACCCAAAGTTACCCACGATTTACTCAAAGCAATGTGAACCACTACACTCAGACAAAGAAAGCGGGCACAAAACACCAGTTCGAGTTGTTGAAACGGCAATTCTGACGAGCAGATGAACAGCGCATAAACCTGCACCTGAAACACCAAAACTCAACACAACTTTACGCCCACGATTCTAGCCATCAACCTGCACGAAACCAAAATGAGGCAAACCCACGAACATTGAAAAGCGCTTGGTATAAGTGACTCAAGAACTGATACCGACAATGCCAAATTGCCGATAACACCAGACGAATGGCCAGAGATTATGTTGAACTAGCCTTAAAAAATCACCCGCCAACTAACGCCTTGCTAAGTGGCGCCTGCGATGAACTCACAAAACCCACTGAACTCCAAGCCAAAACCGCCGAGCGTTTGGCGTCCACTTGAGTAACTGGTTAGTTGGCTAGTTCGTTGCTCTACCAGAAACGCCACCGTACGAAAAAGTAAACCACCACAGCCAAGCGCACAACACCATACCCAAAGTTACCCACGATTTACTCAAAGTAATGTGAGCCGCTGCAAGCCGAGAAAGAAAGCGTGTACAAAACACCAATTAAACGTATTGAAGCGGCAATTCTGACGAGCTGATGGACAGCGCGTAAACCTGCAACTGAAACACTAAAACTCAACGCGACTTGGCGCCTACGATTCTCGCCACCAACCTGCACGAAACCACAATGAGGCAATTCCACGAACCTTGAGAAATGCTTGGCTTGAGTTATTCAAGAGCTGACACCGACAATGCTAAATTGCCGATGACACCGAACGAATTGCCTGAGATGACAATGAACTAGCCTCAAAAATTCACCCGCCAACTAACGCCCTGCTAAGGGGTGAGCAACGCAATACCAAGGCCGCCGCATACCGCCTTAATCACTTAAACCAACGCAAAGTAAAAAATGCCATGCGTTGCGAATCCCTCTTGAGCAGTTTGTTAGGTGATTTTTCCTCGTAGTTCTCTCATTAGTCTTACCGACTCATCAAACTGCGACAATGCCATTTCAACAATGCTATCAATTTGTTCCTGAGCTGCACTGTCAATTGGCTTTATTGTATTTTTAGCTAACCACGTCTCGATAAGAGATCTACGATTGATCAACGTTTCAACACAATCTACTTTGTTGGTTAGAAACTCCAACCAGTCCATTTCTCTTTTCTCATCACCATTGCAAATCGAACACGATAAGACATGGTTAAATATTGAGTTATTGCCGCCTTCAGAAGTCGGGACTATATGATCAAGATGACCGACTCTCGATTTCCTTTCCATCGTAAGACCACAATATGCGCAGGAATTATTGAAATATTCCCACAGCATCGTTTTTTCTCGTTCTGTCGGATGTGGATCGATAATCGCTCCTAGTGAACGCTTAATTTTGTTTTTTGCCATTGAAGGCGTATCTTTTGCCATTACTTCCGACCTTGATTATCACCTAACGCCTTGCTAAGTGGCGCCTGCGATAAACGCACAAAACCCACTGAACTCCAAGCCAAAACCGCCGAGCGTTTGGCGTCCACTTGAGTAACTTGTTAGTTGGCTAGTTCGTTGCTCCGCCAGAAACGCCACCGTACGAAAAAGTAAACCACCGAACCCAAGCACACAACACCGAAACCAAAGTTACCCACGATTTACTCAAAGCAATGTGAGCCACTACACCCCAGCAAAGAAAGCGTACACAAAACACCAGTTGGAATTATTGAAGCGGTAATCCTGACGAGCAGATGAACAACGCATAAACCTGCCCCTGAAACACCAAAACTCCACGCGACTTTACGCCCACGAAACTGGCAACCAACCTGCACGAAACCAAAATGAGGCGAATCCTCGAACATTGAAAAGCGCTTGGTTTGAGTTATTCAAGAACTGACACCGACAATGCAAAATTGCCGATGACACCGGACGAATGGCCAGAGATGACGCTGAACTAGCCCTAAAAAATTACCCGCCAACTAACGCCCTGTTAAGGTGTGAGCAACGCAATCCCAAAGCTCCCGCATACCACCTTAACCACTAAACCTAACGCATAGTAAAAATGCCACGCGTTGCGAATCACTCTTAAACAGATTGTTAGCTGAATATTGTTAGCACAAAAAATACAAGTATTGTAAAAAAGAAAAATGTATCCGATGGCCAAATATTATCTATGATCTTCGCCAAATAGACTGGAAACAACACTAAACAAATGGATATAAGCGTTAAAAATAGTGAAAAGCCCCACGTGATGCAGTAATAGAACAAAATCATACCAAGGGAAAGTACAGACAGTATTCCTGCCTTTACCCAAATACCGTAAACGCTGAAATCACCAAAACCACTCAGAACCCAAAAGCGATTAAATGGAATAAGCATTTGTTCAAAAACAGGCATTCCTTCCGAAACCTCCAACCAAGCTAACCAAAATGGCCAAGATAAGAATATGAAAATTAATAGCTTATTTGAAGAAATGAACTCTTTATGGCCGCCTAAAACCCATTTAATTGAGCCGAACATTAAAAATGCCATACCCAATATAAGAACTATAAGTTCTCTGGTTCCAGAGCTTAAGTCTACTTTCGCAGCGAAGAAAAGTCCGACAAAAGCCAAGAGAGTTGTAATTCCATATAACTTTGACAAGAAGTTTAAAGCGTTAACGATTTTAAGTTCTTTGAGGGAACTTATGAGCTCTTTAAAACCACTTTCCATGGCTACGATTAATTGTTCAATATGAGGATTGGCTCTAACGCGATCCCCCGTCCAATATACCGCTATAAGGAACATTAATAACTTATTAATCCATTCCATACTTTCGATTTCCAACTTATTCAGCTAACGCCGCGTTAAGGGGCGACAACGCAATACCGCCTAAACTTAACTGTTGTGCCATAAACACTTAAGCTAAATTTTTAACCAAAACCGCCAAGCGTTGGGAGTCCCTCTTAAACGCTTTGTTATAAAACAATTTTACTGTTCTGTAATGTCCATAGACTTTGGCGTAGGAATTACCCCAATGAAACGGGCCAAACTTAACAATGTCATAAACAGCCCGATCATTGCTTGCCCAATTACCAATGAGTAGGCAACAACTCCCAGTGGAGTAACATTATAAAATCCAAAGCTTGTCATCACCACAAAGCTAGTATAAACCGCACCTAATACGCTCTCATGAGAGCCTTCGACTGCAAACGAGAACATACTGTGAAAAAATATATACTGAGCTGCGAACCAGAATATGATTTCGAAATAGTTTTGCATTAAAAGTATAACTATGCGGCGATATCCATGTAAGGCATACTCTCTTCCCGCTTTTATTGCCCGATACTCATCAAAAAGCAAAACATTCGTCTGATAAATTACAACCTCGTAGACTCGAAGTAGCGCATATAGAGCTATAGCGAACCCAATAATCTGGTTGTTAATGTACAGAACTGCAGGGACAGACAATATAGATAAGAATACATGACTCAAAGCCCATACTTCTGAAAAACGTCCAGTTCTTGCCTTAGGAAAGATTTTTCGTACTAGATTGAAGAATGAGATTTTCCCTAAGATCTCGAAGACTTTAGCCCAAAAATCCACAATAAATGATTCTGATTTTTCCACTGAATTTCCTTTTGCTTTATAACGCCGCGTTAAGTAGTGAGCAACGCAACTACAAAACTTAACCATACCACCATAAACACAAAGCCCAACGATGGAATGAAAAATGCCATGCGTTGGGAATCTGTCTTAAACGCTTTGTTAGAGTGCTAATTTTCTGTGTACTTTAAAACCTGAGCAACATTATTCATAAATACTTTGAATGGGAGGTCATACTTCTTGTCAATGGTAGCATCACCAATAAAATAGGCATTAGAAACCGTTGTATTAACATCGTTATCCAGAGGTATCCAAGTCTCCACATTTACAACCCTATCATCTATGACTCTATATAGTGCTTCACTAAGGCTCACTGGCGCGAAAGCACAACCATCATTTGTGATACTGCCGTGCCACATTGAGGTATTTGGTTTGCCGTCGAATGTCGTTCGAGGCTCTCCACCATTGATGTTTATAATAACCCTTGTACCACTTGAAGCCTTTTTTAGTTCTGGATGGCACGTGAACACATGACCTTGAGGTGTGTCCGAACCAGTTAGAGATAAGATGAAAGCTGTTTCTCTAGCACGATCAGAGCCTAATACAAGTACAGGAGTTGTAGTTTCTTCAATGTAGCTCGTCAATTCTCCAGTCACACTGGTATAAGTTTTATCAATAACATTCGGAATTTTAGTGATATCGATATTTGCAGAAGAAGAAAATGTAACGAAAATAGTAAGTAATGGGATTATTTTTTTCAATTTAAGTACCTAGGTTATCAATACAACTACAATCATCCCTGAACCAATTTGTAGCTTACCTACATGCAATTTTTTTGAGGAATAGTCGATATTCCGAATAGCACTCTAACGCCTTGCTAAGTGGCGCCTGCGATGAACGCGCAAAACCCACTGAACTCCAAGCCAAAACCGCCGAGCGTTTGGCGTCCACTTGAGTAACTTGTTAGTTGGCTAGTGCGTTGCTCTGCCAGAAACGCCACCGTACGAAAAAGTAAACCACCACAGCCAAGCGCACAACACTGAACCCAAAGTTACCCACTATTTACTCAAAGCAATGTGAACCACTACACTCCGACAAAGAAAGAGGGCACAAAACACCAGTTCGAGTTGTTGAAACGGCAATGCTAACGAGCAGATGAACAACACATAAACCTGTCCCTGAAACATCAAAACTCAACGCAACTTTACGCCCGCAATACTGGCAACCAACCTACACAAAACTAAAATGAGGCAAACCAACGAACATTGGGCAGTGCTTTGGTTTGAGTGGTTCAAGAACTGACACCGACAATGCCAAATTGCCGATGACACTGGACGAATGGCCAAAGAAGACAATGAACTAGCCCCAAAAATTCACCCGCCAACTAACGCCTTGCTAAGTTGCAGCTAACGAACACAGCACCCAAGCAAAGCCACGTAATCACTGAACTCAACCAAACCAAAATCGCCGAGCGTTAGCTGTCTGCTTGAGCAATTTGTTAGGCGCATTAGCCGTACACTTTCTTCACTGCTGGTCTACGACCTGCGATATGAAGTCTTATGTAGATTTTAGTGTCATCGGCATTGCTCCATGAAAAGTGATCTTGACCATTGAAGTTCAATGTATGACTTGAATGTGGATCAATTTTTAAGTCATAAGCAAAAGCTTCCGGTGAAGCGATATACTTATCATTTTTAGCAGACCAGTAGCTCTTTCGATAAAAAAGCTCCCAATATGACAGGATGATAGGTCTACTAGAGAGATTCCTAATATGGATGTCATTGCCATGATTGACGTCGCCAGTAAATCCATACCCAATTTCAACTCGGAAACGATCACGCCAAAATTCATAGAGTTTGACTATCGCCAATAAGGTTGACAAACCTGCACCCCACCACGCAATCAAACTACTAACGTCAATGTCCACTAATGCCTCCTTGCGCCTAACGCCGCGTTAAGTGGTGAGCAACGCCACCACCCTACCTAACCCATTGTGACATAAACACTTAACCCAAAGTAAACTGAAAATGCCAAGCGTTGGGAATCCGTCTTAAACGCTTTGTTATAAGCCATTTATCTTACGTTTTCTCTGACCTATAAACCACGACACGCCGTCAAACACCTTATTGAATACCACAATATAACCTACTGAGTTAGTTAGAAGCGTAAGTAGAAATAAGGGTTCATTGGTATTTGCTAAATCTGGACCAATCATCGTGATCACTTTAACTGATAGATAGCAACCAAACCCAACAAACAACCCTCTTAAGAAATTTTCGATTCTCATTAATTTACTCCTTCCTTGTGAGAAAACCTACAGCCCTGCAATGTAAACTCACTGATTTGCTCGTGGCTTATAACGCCTTGCTAAGTGGCGCCTGCGATAAACGCACAAAACCCACTGAACTCCAAGCCAAAACCGCCGAGCGTTTGGCGTCCACTTGAGTAACTGGTTAGTTGGCTAGTGCGTTGCTCTACCAGAAACGCCACCGTACGAAAAAGTAAGCCACCGCAGCCAAGCGCACAACACCGACCCCAAAGTTACCCACGATTTACTCAAAGCAATGTGAGCCAGTACACTCCGACAAAGAAAGCGGACACAAAACACCAGTTCGAGTTGTTGCAACGGCAAAGCTAACGAGCAGATTTTCAACACATAAACCTGCACCTGAAACACCAAAACTCAAAGCAACTTTACGCCCACGAAAATGGCCACCAACCTGCACGAAACCACAATGAGGCAACCCACGAACATTGAAAGCACTTGGTTCGAGTGATTCAAGAACTGATACCGACAACACCAAATTGCCGATAACACCAGACGAATGGCCAGAGATGACGATGAACTAACCTTAAAAAATCACCCGCCAACTAACGCCTTGCTAAGTGGCGCCTGCGATAAACCCACAAAACCCACTGAACTCTAAGCCAAAACCGCCGAGCGTTTGGCGTCCACTTGAGTAACTGGTTAGTTGGCTAGTTCGTTGCTGCGCCAGAAACGCCACCGTACGAAAAAGTAAACCAACGCAACTAAGCGCACAACACCGAAACTAAAGTTACCCACGATTTACTCAAAGGAATGTGAGCCACTACACTCCGACAAAGAAAGCGGACACAAAATACCCGTTGAAGTTATTGAGGCGCAATTCTGACGAGCAGATGAACAGCGCATAAACCTGCACCTGAAACACCAAAACTCAACACAACTTTACGCCCACGATGCTAGCCACCAACCTGCTCAAAACCAAAATGAGGCAAATCCACGAACATTGAAAAGCGCCTGGTTCGAGTGATTCAAGAACTGATACCAACAATGCCAAATTGCCGATAACACCAGACGAATGGCCAGAGATTACGTTGAACTAGCCCCAAAAATTCACCCGCCAACTAACGCCTTGCTAAGGTGTGAGTAACGCAATACAAAAGCTACCGCACGGCGCCTTAATCACCACAAGCCACTGCATAGTAAAAATGCCACGCGTTACGAATCGCTCTTAAGCAATTTGTTAGGCCAATTTAACTCTGATGTAAGCAGTTGGTGTATATGATAAACATCTTTATACTGCTCTTTACCAAAAGACAGACCAGCCTGCTTCTTTAACTTAACATCAGGGTGAACATTATTACGAATTGAACGCAAAAAATTTGCCATCGCATGCCTACTATAGACAAACCTTTCGGTTTCAAATTTAGGCAACCAACCAGCCTCAAAACAGACATCAATTAACGTTTCTAATTTCCAGGTTAACGGATTTTTCGACTTCAGTTTTTTATTGGATAACCCTAACCTTTGTAAAGCGTCCTTAACTGTCGATTTATTATTTATACAAGTAATTATCAACCGCGTTTCAATTGCAGAGCCTAACATGACTGAAGCAGCAAAATATGCTTCGCCTTTTGAAGCATTGATAGCTTCTAGTTCATATATATGTGCTAATGCCAACAACCTTGCATTGTCATCTTTGGTGAATACTGAGCTGTAACCGATAGAGTGTAATTCTTTGAATTTATTTGGATCCTCGCGGTATAGTCTCGCCATTTCTGGAGCATCAAACTCTTCAAATGTTTCCAATAGCTTATTCTCAAGCACAGCATCATACTTAGCCGCAAGCTGTAGATATTCATCAGGGGCATCGGACAGATGCCAAAATTCGTCATCTTTTAGTCCGTATTTTCTTTCGACATTTTTCATTGCATCACCAATTGGTTGAAGCTCTTCGTCATAAAAACCATTAGACCACCTCAACTCGTGCACCTGATTTTCGATGGCGCAACACGTATAGAATGCAAGCTCATGCTCAGAAATATTGCCAGAATCATATCTAGCCTTCGCAACTAAAAGAAACTCCTTGGCCCGTTTTTCAACAGACTTCATATCTCTAATGTCTACTTTTGACCGAAAAGTGTCACTTTCTAGCAGCTTTTCCAACTCAATAGTTTTATGCGCTCTATCTTCAAAATGCTCTATTGCATCTAAAAGTTTACTTTCTTCTTCATTCTTGTTTTCCAAACGCCAATCCTCGCTGTTGGCCTAACGCTTTACTAAGTGGCGCCTGCGATGAACCCGCAAAACCCACTGAACTCCAAGCCAACACCGCCGAGCGTTTAGCGTCCACTTGAGTAACTTGTTAGTTGGCTAGTGCGTTGCTCTACCAGAAACGCCACCGTACGAAAAAGTAAACCACCACAGCCAAGCGCACAACACCGCACCCAAAGTTACCCACGATTTACTCAAAGTAATGTGACCCACTACAACACGGCAAAGAAAGCGGACACAAAATACCCGTTGAAGTTATTGAGGCGGCAATTCTGACGAGCAGATGAACAGCGCATAAACCTGCCCCTGAAACACCAAAACTCCACACAACTTTACGCCCACGAAACTCGCCACCAACCTGCACGAAACCAAAATGAGGTAAACCCGCGAACATTGAAACGTGCTTTGGTTCGAGTAATTCAAGAGCTGATACCGACAATATTAAATTGCCGATAGCATCGAACGAATGGCCGGAGATGACGATGAACTAGCCCCAAAAATTCACCCGCCAACTAACGCCTTGCTAAGTGGCGCCTGCGATGAACCCGCAAAACCCACTGAACTCCAAGCCAAAACCGCCGAGCGTTTGGCGTCCACTTGAGTAACTGGTTAGTTGGCTAGTGCGTTGCTCTATCAGAAACGCCACCGTACGAAAAAGTAAACCACTGAACCCAAGCGCACAACACTGAACCCAAAGTTACCCACGATTTACGCAAAGTAATGTGAGCCACTACACTCCGACAAAGAAAGCGCGCACAAAACACCAGATGGAGTTGTTGAAACGGCAATGCTGACAAACAAATGAAAAGCGCATAAACCCGCCCCTGAAACACCAAAAATCAACGCAACTTTGCGACTACGATTCTCGCCACAAACCTGCACGAAACCGCAATGAGGCAATTCCACGAAGATTGAAACGTGCTTTGGTTGGAGTGATTAAAGAACTGCCACCGACAATGCCAAATTGCCGATAACACCGGACGAATGGCCAAAGAGGATGATGAACTAGCCCCAAAAATTCACCCGCCAACTAACGCTGCGTTAAGTAGTGAGCAACACTACCACTGAACCTGACCTTGCCACCGTAAACACCAAAACTCAACCAAACCAATATTGCCAAGCGTTGCGAATCTGTCTTAAACGCTTTGTTATACGCGTGGTTGGTCTGTCACTGAACCATTAGCCAGAGACTTCGTGACTGCCAAGTTCTGATACCAGTTATTAAACACCAACTCAAAGTCTTTCAGAACGATGCTACCAAAGTCATAGTTTCGATACTGCTGACATAACTCCAAAAGTTGCTGACCATCGTTAATTGGGTTCTTAAAACGAATGAGAGAGCTGTGGGCTGTTACTAATTTATAGCGGCTATCAAAAGTTACCCTTAATCCCGCGCCACTTAGCTGAGTCCTAAGTTTATGCCTGAACTGCTCTAAAGAGTTACTGGTAGGAAAACCTTGAAGCACAATGCAATTGGGTGATGCACTAACGCCACGATAATGTATTTCAATCGGTTGTATTGTGTTCAACACCGAGAGAAATATGTCAGCATACACCTGAATATTGATTTCGTTTAGATCGAAGTCTGGAACACATGAAATTACCGATAAAACAGTAAGATGAAGCTCATCAAGCGGATGATAATATTGATTAGGTTCAATTTCTCGCACCGCTTTCTGAAAATTGGTAATTTCATCAAGGACGACGCTGTTACCCTGCTTTAAATACGCTAAAGCTGTGATACCTCTACGAGTGTCATTGGCAACATCTAATAAATGAGAATCGAGCTCATAATCGTTGTGAGTAGATGCCAACTCAAACCTTTGCCACATTTGATCATAGATACTCTGAATCATCATTTCCTCGAAAGCGTATAACGCCTTGCTAAGTGGCGCCTGCGATGAACTCACAAAACCCACTGAACTCCAAACCAAAACCGCCGAGCGTTTGGCGTCCACTTGAGTAACTTGTTAGTTGGCTAGTTCGTCGCTCTACCAGAAACGCCACCGTACGAAAAAGTAAACCACCACCGGCAAGCGCACAACACCGCAACCAAAGTTACCCACGATTGACTCAAAGTAATGTGAGCCACTACACTCCGACCAAGAAAATGGACAAAAAACACCAGTTGGATTTGTTGAAGCGACAATTCTGACGAGTGGATTCACAACACATAAACCTGCCTCTGAAACACCAAAACTCAACGCAACTTTACACCCGAAAAACTCGCCAGCAACCCGCACGAAACCAAAGTGAGGCAAACCCACGAACATTGAAACGTGCTTTGGTTTGAGTGATTCAAGAATTGCCACCGACAATGCCAAATTGCCGATGACACCGGACGAATGGCCAAAGAAGACGATGAACTAGCCCCAAAAATTCACCCGCCAACTAACGCCTTGCTAAGTGGCGCCTGCGACCAACGCACAAAACCCACTGAACTCCAAACCAAAACCGCCGAGCGTTTGGCGTCCACTTGAGTAACTGGTTAGTTGGCTAGTTCGTTGCTCTGCCAGAAACGCCACCGTACGAAAAAGTAAGCCACCGCAGCCAAGCGCACAACACCGAACCCAAAGTTACCCACGATTTACTCAAAACAATGTGAGCCAGTACACTCCGACAAAGAAAGCGGACACAAAACACCAGTTCGAGTTATTGCAACGGCAAAGCTAACGAGCAGATTTTCAACACATAAACCTGCACCTGAAACACCAAAACTCAAAGCAACTTTACGCCCACGATTCTAGCCACCAACCTGCACGAAACCTCAATGAGGCAACCCACGAACATTAAAAAGCACTTGGTTCGAGTGATTCAAGAACTGATACCGACAATGCCAAATTGCCGATAACACCAGACGAATGGCCAAAGAAGACGATGAACTAGCCCTAAAAAATCACCCGTCAACTAACGCCCTGTTAAGGTGTGAGCAACGCAATACCATAGCCGCCGCATACCACCTTAAACACTAAACACAACGCATAGTGAAAATGCCACGCGTTGCGAATCACTCTTGAACAGTTTGTTAGTTTTATTGCTGGCGACTCAGTAACAAGCTTGCTCCAGACATAGCCAAAAAAGTAGCACAACCTCTATTGAAGCGCTTAGCCATTTTCGGCTTCGTAAACCACTGCCTTAAGTACATTCCAAATATTGCATAAATCGATATTGCACCCATTTCTAAAACTAGGAACGTAACCCCTAGAGCGAAAAACTGTTCATTTACATTCGCTGAAACATCGACGAACTGTGGTAGAAAGGCGGTAAAGATTAAGATCGCCTTTGGATTACCAGCGGCTAGCAAAAATTCTTGTTTAGCTAAACCTAATCGGTTACGAGTGTTTTCTAGTTCAGAAACAGGACTTGCTTCCGAACGCCAAAGATTAAAGGCAATCCACAACAAGTAAGCCGCGCCCACAATTTTAATCGTTAGAAATAGAGTCTCAGAAGCATAGAGCACTACTGCTAAGCCAGAAGCAGCCAAGGCAATCATTACAGCGAATGCAGCAATACGACCAAGCCCAGCAATAAAAGCGGACTTGAAACCGTAACAACGAGCATTGTTCATGGACAATAGATTGTTTGGACCCGGAGTCATATTGAGCGCAAAACACGCAGGTATAAAGAACAATAACTTCCAGATTTCCACAATATTTCCTCCATAAAACTAACGCCGCATTAAGGTGTGAACAACGCGACCACGAAACTTAACCTTACCACCGTAAACACGAAACCCAACGATGGAATGAAAAATGCCAAGCGTTGGGAATCACTCTTAAATGCTTTGTTATAAATACTTATCCTACAAGGTCAATCCATATGCCCTGTTGCTTCTGAGATATCGGAAGATAAATCCCGTAACCATATCGGTAGTCGTCCACTCCTGCTTTAAGCTCGTTAGATTCACTCTCAAAAATAGTAAATTTAAACTCGTCGGAAAGTAGAATTTTCCCTTTACTATCAGAAGCTTGAATGATGCCGCTGTATTCACCAGGCAACCATTGAAAGTTATTTATGAACTGTTCATGAATTTGCTCAACTTGATCAGCGTTAGCTTCATGCAGCTCACCATTAGGTAATGGACCCAACTTTAACTTCTCACTTATTGTATCTCTGACTTTCGACGAAATTGCTCTAAATTTTTGTTGCTGAGTACGATTCCACTTTTCATGGCAGTTGATCGTATGAGCCCAGCTTTCTCCTGTTCCCAATTCAAATGGAGTAAACATCGTAGTTTGCTGTGCGTTAAGATCAGAATAATATCCAGTTGCCACCAGTTCTGGCAGATCCTTACCATCCCTTCTTAGCTGAATCCGTAATGAGTTTACGGTTAAAGCTCTTCCTCCTACATTCTTCAAACTGACAAAAACATTGACGTTTGGAGTGCCAATTGAGTGATGAATAAAAATTGAAGTATGTTTCTTTAGCTCGACTTTACCTTTTTTCAGAAGGGACTTTAAAGGGGGTAGTTGCGATAACACCAATGCTAAAAAAGCCACAACAGCAGACCAAAATTGCCAATCTAAATACCACATAATTTCCTAACTTTTCTTTTATTTTTTAGTAGATAACGAGTATACCATGAGTCTTAAAATCTAAACCATATTCACGTAGGTTGGTTGTATTTATAACGCCCAATTAAGGTGTGAAGCACGTAACCACGTAACTCAATTTGAACACCGTAAACACTGAACTTAATTCAAACCAAAAATGCCAAGCGTGCTGAATCACTCTTAAATTGTTTGTTATGCGCCTGTACCGCCGAACATATCAATGATTTCTAACTGTTGCTTTTCTTTTGCTCGTTTTTCAAGATATTCTTGCCTTTCTTTTTCAAGCCTTTCTTTCTCAATCTCAGCGTATTCCTTGATGCTAGCTTTATCTAGATTTAGTAAATATTTTTCAAATGCCTCGATTGTCTCCACAGAGGATATAACATCTTCCGTCGTCGGTTCGATGCGGCCATGTGCAGCCATATTTCTTAATCGACGAGCTTCGTTAAAACGTTCACTAAGTGAGTTTGGTACGACGACACCAAATTTTTCCCAACGCCCATTGACTAAGTCTATTGTTGAAGGACGACGACGGAGGAAATTTAAGCTTGTTTTATCTGCAAATTCTTCGATTTCTTTTTCAATGTAAGTCCAAGCCGAGAGCAATGCACCCAATGGGTGTATTTTTGCTAAATCTTTAAGTTTATCTAACTCTTGATCATTAGTTGGGTCATTTAGCTTATATTCAAGCAAGTCTGATTCGTCAGCGAATTGATTGATAACTTCATCGTATTCCTGATCGTAATGAGTTTTAAGCACCTCTCGAAAAAAGTTCTCCGCGATATTCATATAGAAAATGCTAGTCAATTCGTTTGGTGAACCGAAGCGATGCTGTAGAGCATTTCTTTCATCTATCAAGAGCTCTATTTTGTTCAGCAGAGGTAAGCTTATCGATTTATCTTGCAAGACCTTAAGGCAACCTTGGATAGTAATTGTTTCTTTGGGGCCTTTGTATATTGATTCACCAGCGTCAAGCACTAAGTCTTTTAAGACTAGTTCTACAGCATTTGCTAAATGTAAAATTAGCAATTTTCGATCTAATTCTTTCTTACCATTGTAGTGGGTTATAGAGTGACCAAGTAACTCCATAGCGCTCTGAAATAAAGGTGATTCTATCGCCAAATCTTATTCCTCATAAATTACCATCCATCCTCTTGGGGCGCATAACGCTTTACTAAGTGGCGCCTGCGATGAACCTGCAAAACCCACTGAACTCCAAGCCAAAACCGCCGAGCGTTTGGCGTCCACTTGAGTAACTTGTTAGTTGGCTAGTTCGTTGCTCCGCCAGAAACGCCACCGTACGAAAAAGTAAACCACCGAACCCAAGCACACAACACCGAAACCAAAGTTACCCACGATTTACTCAAAGCAATGTGAGCCACTACACCCCAGCAAAGAAAGCGGACACAAAACACCAGTTGGAATTATTGAAACGGCAATGCTGACGAGCAAATGAAAAGCGCATAAACCCGCACCTGAAACACCAAAAATCAACACGACTTTACGCCCACGAAACTGGCCACCAACCTGCACGAAATCAAAATGAGGCAAATCCACGAACATTGAAAAGCACTTGGTTCGAGTAATTCAAGAACTGATACCGACAATGCCAAATTGCCGATAACACCAGACGAATGGCCAGAGATGACGCTGAAACAGCCCTAAAAAACCCCCCGCCAACTAACGCCCGCTTAACTGGCAGACAACGCCGCCACCAAAGCAAAACTAATACACCATAATCACCGAAGCTAACTGTAGCAGCAAAACCGCCAAGCGTTGACTGTCCGGTTGAAGCGTTTGTTAGGTGGTATACAACAGATGTGCTTGAGGGTAGTAAAAGATATAGGCTTTACTTTTCTTGCAAAAGTTTAGCTCTTCTATTTTGAACTTCCAATGCGTTTTTGTAGATTGGAATAAGGTCTGCTCTAGGAACAAGATAATAGTAAGTAGTAAACGTATCTTCACGTTTATGTGATTTCCAACTATTGCGAGTAAAACTAACTCTGGTCATTCCATCTCTTTGGGTCGGATATATGTATATCGGGTATTCAGAATCGCCCAACTTAACTACCGGTTGGTGAATAAAATTGAACTGCTTTCCTAATTTTTTCTCAGTATATATATCTGATGCCACTCCGACCTGATACTTCTCTAAAAACTCGGGAACACGAGTATGTAAATAATATCTAGTATCTCGTAGGGTGCATGCATTGTGCATCGGATGCTCTAATGATGCTCTCATCCTCATATATACAGGTTCATCTAGTGCTGATTTAGCAAAACAACAAACATCCATCCACACTTCAACATGAGTATCAAAATCTGAACCAAAGCCAGTATATATCTCCTCTCTTATTTCGTCATCGTACTTATTTCGTTTATCCTGCGACCAAGATAACCATTCCTTTTGGCTAGGAATCGGCTCCCCCAAGTAGCCTCTTGGCTCTCTAGTGGGCTTATGTAAATGGTCAATAGATGACGTCATATTGGTTATTCATATCTCTTGTTTATTTAGACAAAATTATACCCGTTACCTTTGACAGTTAAAACTAAAAATGTTCGCGCCAACTAACGCCTTGCTAAGTGGCGCCTGCGACCAACGCACAAAACCCACTGAACTCCAAACCAAAACCGCCGAGCGTTTGGCGTCCACTTGAGTAACTGGTTAGTTGGCTAGTTCGTTGCTCTGCCAGAAACGCCACCGTACGAAAAAGTAAACCACCGCAGCCAAGCGCACAACACCGAACCCAAAGTTACCCACGATTTACTCAAAACAATGTGAGCCAGTACACTCCGACAAAGAAAGCGGACACAAAACACCAGTTCGAGTTATTGCAACGGCAAAGCTAACGAGCAGATTTTCAACACATAAACCTGCACCTGAAACACCAAAACTCAAAGCAACTTTACGCCCACGAAAATGGCCACCAACGTGCACGAAACGAAAATGAGGCAACTTTACGCCCACGAAAATGGCCACCAACGTGCACGAAACGAAAATGAGGCAAATCCACGAACATTGAAAAGCACTTGGTTCGATTGATTCAAGAACTGATACCGACAATGCCAAATTGCCGATAACACCGGACTAATGGCCAAAGAAGACGATGAACTAGCCCTAAAAAATCACCCGCCAACTAACGCCTTGCTAAGTGGCGCCTGCGATGAACACACAAAACCCACTGCACTCCAAGCCAAAACCGCCGAGCGTTTGGCGTCCACTTGAGTAACTGGTTAGTTGGCTAGTTCGTTGCTCTGCCAGAAACGCCACCGTACGAAAAAGTAAACCACCACAGCCAAGCGCACAACACTGAACCCAAAGTTACCCACGATTTACTCAAAGGAATGTGAGCCACTGCATTTCAGCAGAGAAAGCAGACAAAACACACCGCCAAAACCTTTTACGACAGACAACGCCAATAAGCGGATTGAAAGCCAACAACGTTGCATCTGAAACACCAAAACTCAACGCAACTTTACGCCAACGAGACTCACCACCAACCTGCACAAAGCTACAATGAGGCAAGCCCACGAACATTGAAACGCACCTTGGCTTGAGTGGTTCAAGAATTGATGCAGACAATGCTAAATTGCCGAAAATCCCGAACGAATTGCCAGAGATGACGCTGAACTAGCCCTAAAAAATCACCCGCCAACTAACGCCGCGTTAAGTAGTGAGCAACGCAGACCACCAAACCTAAACCTTTGTGCTGTAAACACTAAATTCAAAGCAAACCGAAAATGCCAAGCGTTGGGAATCTGTATTAAACGCTTTGTTAGGCATTTTTCACAGCGTCAGCCACTTTCTCAGCTATTTCTCTAATCGTGAACATAGTTGAGTTCAACGCTACCTTATCGACTAAAGAAGGGCTTAGTTTCATAATCTCGTCTTTGGTAATGTTGTGCCAGATAGGTAATATGACCTTATCTCCTTCCATTTCTCTTACTACTAACCCATTCAGTTCGTACTGAGTCCAATTTTTTTCAAAAAATGCTTTAGACAGGATAATTAGACCATACTTTGATTCAGAAAGACCTTGGTCAATTGAACCGCGCAAGCTGTCTCCAATGCGCAGTGTATATTCGTCGTACCACACTGACACACCCAACTTTATTAACTCGTCAGCTAGTGGTTTAACAAAATCGGCTTTATCTTCCGAAGCGTGGGAAATGAATAACTCAGTCCCTGATTGTGGTTCTTCTTTATCAGATTGAAACTCAATTGCTATGTTTTTTAACTGGGACAAAATGTTCTCCTGATTATCCATCTCTTCATTAATCGCTCGATTTAAAGCCAATCGTTCTTTTTTCCTAGCTTGACCACCAAACTTGGTTCTTTGCCTCTCATTAACCTTACGAGACTTTTGATCCTTTTTTACCTTTACTTGTTTTCGAGCCTTTATCACTTGTTTCTCTTTAGCACGAAGTTGCTGTCTAAGCTTATTGATATTATCTAGTGACGGGTCTGCAGACTTCAGTTTCTGAACAATCCAGTTGAACTCGATTTCCTTTTTCAACAAATTTTTTTCGCACTTTTCGATTTCGGCATCTAATGTGCCAACACCTTTAAACTTTGGATGTTTCATGCAAACCTCCTGATGCCTAACGCCCAATTAAGGTGTGAGGCACGCAATACGACGCTCCCGCATACCACCTTAATCACTAAAACCAACGCATAGCAAAAATGCCACGCGTGCCGAATCACTCTTAAATTGTTTGTTAGTTGCCCATCTCAAAGCCTAGTGCTAACATTTGTACACACACCAACAAAGGAATATATCATGGACACTAGAATTCAATTTCGTGTTGATGAAGAAACAAAACGCCTAGCTCAACAAATGGCTGAGAGCCAAGGTCGAACTTTAAGTGATGCTTGCCGTGAACTTACTGAGCAACTCGCTGAACAACAAAGAAAAACATTATCTCACGATGCATGGCTAACTGAACAAGTAAACCTAGCATTTGAGAAGTTTGACTCAGGAAAATCTGTTTTCGTTGAGCACCAAACTGCTAAGTCTCGAATGGAAGAGCGCAAAGCCAGAATCCGTAATCGAGGTAAGCAATGATTTTATGGGAAGAAGAGTCACTTAATGATCGTGAAAAGATCTTCGAGTTTCTCTATGACTTCAACCCTGATGCGGCAGAAAAAACTGACAACCTCATTGAAGCAAAAGTAGAAAACTTGCTTGAACAACCTTTAATGGGTGTACAACGAGATGGCATCCGCGGACGATTGCTCATTATTCCTGAGATTTCGATGATTGTATCTTACTGGGTTGAGGGCGATATCATCCGTGTTATGCGTGTACTCCACCAGAAACAAAAATTCCCTACGGATTGATTGCTTCCTCTGGGGAACTAACGCCCGCTTAAGTGGTGAGCAACGCAATGCGATGTTTCCGCATACCACCTAAATCACTAAAATCAACGCATGGTAGAAATGCCACGCGTTGCGAATCCGTCTTAAAGCGTTTGTTAGGCATTAGCCACCGTGTCTAGGTAAACTGTTTGACTATAGGAAACCATTTCTCCAGGCAAGTCATACTGCTCTTTGATTTTAGTTTGGTTGTCAGTTGCAACGACTAGTGTCGCGCTCACAATATAAATACCATCTTCTTGTATTGGAAATAAGAATTCTTCATTCGCTACTTCCTTTGGTGAAAGGTGTGTGGCCGTTGCAATAAGCCCGTTTAGGCGTGCTATCGCACCCTTAATATTTTGATGACCTATAGCTTTACCATCATCGATTGAGTTAACTTTAGTTGCGTATATTTTTGACTGCTTCCACGAAATTACTTCGTCAATTGAACCTGTATTCTCTATGTAGAGTTTACCTTTTATAAATCGTTCCTTCCCAGTACCAAAAGTTTCAGCTGCTAGCTTTAACTTTAGAATCGGTGTCCCTTTGAGGTCTAGCTTAGTTTTCTCTATTTCATATTGCAGCTTATCCAGCTCAATTTTTGCTTTCTGAACCGATTTCAATTTGGAAAAGGTATATACTGCCCAACCACTCGCAATTATAGCTCCGACTGCTACGAAGATAGCTTGGAAAGCCTGAGCTAGGTTACGAAATTCTTCTATAGTCATAAATTGTCCAATATATTTTGATGCCTAACGCCTTGCTAAGTGGCGCCTGCGATAAACCCACAAAACCCACTGAACTCTAAGCCAAAACCGCCGAGCGTTTGGCGTCCACTTGAGTAACTGGTTAGTTGGCTAGTTCGTTGCTGCGCCAGAAACGCCACCGTACGAAAAAGTAAACCAACGCAACTAAGCGCACAACACCGAAACTAAAGTTACCCACGACTTACTCAAAGCAATGTGAGCCACTGCACTCCGACAAAGAAAGCGGACACAAAACACCAGTTGGAATTATTGAAACGGCAATGCTGACGAGCAAATGAAAAGCGCATAAACCCGCACCTGAAACACCAAAAATCAACACGACTTTACGCCCACGAAACTGGCCACCAACCTGCACGAAACCAAAATGAGACAAATCCACGAACATTGAAAAGCACTTGGTTCGAGTGATTCAAGAACTGATACCGACAATGCCAAATTGCCGATAACACCAGACGAATGGCCAGAGATGACGCTGAAATAGCCCTAAAAAATCCCCCGCCAACTAACGCCGCGTTAAGTAGTGAGCAACGCGACCACATAACCTAACCCATTGTGCCGTAAACACTAAAGCCGATACAAACCCGAAATGCCAAGCGTTGCGAATCTGCCTTAAACGCTTTGTTATAAGCCATTTATCTTACGTTTTCTCTGACCTATAAACCACGACACGCCGTCAAACACCTTATTGAATACCACAACATAACCTACTGAGTTAGTTAGAAGCGTAAGTAGAAATAAGGGTTCATTGGTATTTGCTAGATCTGGACCAATCATCGTGATCACTTTAACTGATAGATAGCAACCAAACCCAACAAACAACCCTCTTAAGAAATTTTCGATTCTCATTAATTTACTCCTTCCTTGTGAGAAAACCTACAGCCCTGCAATGTAAACTCACTGATTTGCTCGTGGCTTATAACGCCTTGCTAAGTGGCGCCTGCGATAAACGCACAAAACCCACTGAACTCCAAGCCAAAACCGCCGAGCGTTTGGCGTCCACTTGAGTAACTTGTTAGTTGGCTAGTTCGTTGCTCCGCCAGAAACGCCACCGTACGAAAAAGTAAACCACCGAACCCAAGCCCACAACACCGAAACCAAAGTTACCCACGATTTACTCAAAGGAATGTGAGCCACTACGCTCCGACAAAGAAAGCGGACACAAAATACCCGTTGAAGTTATTGAGGCGGCAATTCTGACGAGCAGATGAACAACACATAAACCATCTCCTGAAACACCAAAACTCAACGCAACTTTACGCCCACGAAACTGGCAACCAACCTGCACGAAACCTCAATGAGGCAACCCACGAACATTAAAAAGCACTTGGTTCGAGTGATTCAAGAACTGATACCGACAATGCCAAATTGCCGATAACACCAGACGAATGGCCAAAGAAGACGCTGAACTAGCCCTAAAAAATCACCCGCCAACTAACGCGCGCATTAAGGTGTGAGAGCCGTGAGTACTGTACTATCTGCAGACCACGTTTAACCTACCTAGCAAAAGTAAACTGTGGACACACGCAGGCTCGAATCACTCTTGAATGCATTGTTATGTCACGACCAATTTCATTCAAATTTAAGTGAAATATTCTTTTAATACAATAAGGTAGGAGTAAAAAGACAAAAAATCGAAGCCGAAGTATTTGTTATCGCACTACCTTGAGTAGCGCTTGCGCGATCTCTTTAATCGCGCGCCGTATTAAGGATCGCGAAAGCGCCTCAAGGTTAGCATGGAAATAACCAATATTCGCCCTTTTTGCCGTTTTTCTGCCATCCCATTAGATTACAATCAAACTTGAGTATCATCACAGTACATACAACCTGTGAGGACCGTCGTGTCATAACGCCTTGCTAAGTGGCGCCAGCGATGAACACACAAAACCCACTGCACTCCAAGCCAAAACCGCCGAGCGTTTGGCGTCCACTTGAGTAACTTGTTAGTTGGCTAGTGCGTTGCTCTGCCAGAAACGCCACCGTACGAAAAAGTAAACCACCACAGCCAAGCGCACAACAATGAACCCAAAGTTACCCACGATTTACTCAAAGGAATGTGAGCCACTGCATTTCAGCAGAGAAAGCAGACAAAACACACCGCCTAAACCTTTTACGACGACAACGCCAATGAGCAGATTGAAAGCCAATAACGGTGCATCTGAAACACCAAAATTCAAAGCAACTTTACGCCCACGAAACTCGCCACCAACCTGCACGAAACCAAAATGAGGCAACCCACGAACATTGAAAAGCGCTTGGTTTGAGTTATTCAAGAACTGACACCGACAATACCAAATTGCCGATGACACCAGACGAATGGCCAGAGATTACGTTGAACTAGCCTTTAAAAATTCACCCGCCAACTAACGCCGCGTTAAGTAGTGAGCAACGCTAACCACCGAACCAAAAACATTGCACCGTAAACACAATACCCAACCTTGTACTGAAAATGCCAAGCGTTGGGAATCTGTCTTAAACGCTTTGTTATATTTTTTGTGGGTATACCCGTTTGAACCGTTCCAAAACTAACAACATATCTTCTGATGGACTAATATTGAGCTCGGCACACTCCTTTGAAAAGAAGTTCCAATGAGCTTTTTTCCACCAACTGAGTGTTTTGTCGCCCTCACCCTCTGATGCTGCAAATTCTTCAGTAACTTCGTTGTATTTGCACTTACTAACCGATGTCACTTCCACAATACAAACAGGATCACCGTTCCAATTTGTTACGACCATTAGATGCCCTACTTCTGGCATCGTTTCACCTTGCTCGCTATACCAGATATCAAGACTACACGTAGCGGTCTTTTCACCTTTCAATATCAGTTCTGCACAAACATTTGCATTGTATTCGTCAGCACAAAAGTAATCTGCGCTGAATGAGGTGTATTTTGATGCCACTTCGTCAGGTAAGGAACTAAGGTATTGTTCTAAATATGATTTACTTCTTTCATCCATGATTCTAGCTCTGAACTCGATTAAAAATATAACGCCGCATTAAGGTGTGAGCGACGTTTGGCTATACTTGAGCGAAGCGAAACTGCCAAGCGTTGCGAATCACTCTTAAATGCTTTGTTATACCTACTTACGCTTTCTCTTAAGTTTGAAGACTCCTGCAATTTCTACTTCTTCCCAGTCTGTGAAAATTCCAATAACAACTATCCCACCAATCGCTGCCACTAGACTAATTACTCCAGTAGAAGCTGCCGCACCAGAAGCCCCCATAAAACCAACCATTGTTGCAGGTACACTTGCCCCACCTGTAAAAGGAATGAAGGGTATTGCTGCGACAATGGCAGCAATTGCGTATGGCCCTGCTTTCCTTATTAATGCAACTGATTTTAACTTTTTCTCTAGTGAGTGATTTTCAATAACAATTTCATCTACATCACTTTTTAATGCTTTCTTGAGTTCTTTTTTATCTCTAACAATTACAGACTTCATATATTTCCTTTTATTGAATTATCCAGTAGGTATAACGCCCGATTAAGTAGCCCGAAACGCACAACGATAGCTTCTGCATGACACCTTAAACGCTGAACTGACTGCAAACCAAAAATGGCAAGCGTTGAGGGTCTGCTTAAATTGTTTGTTATGTAATGACGCACTCGGACTTTATTCTTGCCTTCAGACTACTAAAAACGTCCTTGCACTCAAGGCTCTTATTATGGATTTGAGTGCTAAGGCCAAATTCGAAGTGGAGGAGTTACAACGATTTCAGGACAGTGAGTTTCAGCGAGTGACTTTGCTTTTGAACCTAGAGAAACAAGCCGAAATGACCTTTCCAAGCGAGAAACACTATCGTTGACCTAGAATCTTTGCGAAGAAGCCAACTCAAAACGCTGAACCAATAACTAAAAACTAGTTAAGTAGTTTGGCTTTTCGGAGGACTAAATATTATAGAAAATCAGCCTGTTACATAACGCCTTGCTAAGTGGCGCCTGCGATGAACCTGCAAAACCCACTGAACTCCAAGCCAAAACCGCCGAGCGTTTGGCGTCCACTTGAGTAAATGGTTAGTCGGCTAGTTCGTTGCTCGGCCAGAAACGCCACCGTGCGAAAAAGTAAACCACCAAAGGCAAGCGCACAACACCGCACCCAAAGTTACCCACGATTTACTCAAAGTAATGTGAGCCACTGCAACCCGAAAAAGAAAGCGGACAAAAAACACCAGTTCGAGCTGTTGAAGCGGCAATGCTGACGAACAAATGAAAAGCGCATAAACCTGCCCCTGAAACACCAAAACTCAACGCGACTTTACGCCCACGAAACTGGCAACCAACCTGCACGAAACCAAAATGAGGCAAATCCACGAACATTGAAAGCGCTTGGCTTGTGTGATTCAAGAACTGATACCGACAATGCCAAATGACCGATAACACCGAACGAATTGCCTGAGACAACGATGAACTAGCCCCAAAAATTCACCCGCCAACTAACGCTTTGCTAAGTGGCGCCTGCGATGAACGCGCAAAACCCACTGAACTCCAAACCAAAACCGCCGAGAATTTGGCGTCCACTTGAGTAACTGGTTAGTTGGCTAGTGCGTTGCTCTGCCAGAAATGCCACCGTACGAAAAAGTAAACCACCACAGCCAAACGCACAACACTGAACCCAAAGTTACCCACGATTTACTCAAAGCAATGTGAACCACTACACTCAGACAAAGAAAGCGGGCACAAAACACCAGTTCGAGTTGTTGAAACGGCAAAGTTAACGAGCAGACTTTCAACACATAAACCTGCACCTGAAACACCAAAACTCAACACAACTTTACGCCCACGATTCTAGCCACCAACCTGCACGAAACCAAAATGAGGCAAACCCACGAACATTGAAAAGCGCTTGGCATGAGTGATTCAAGAACTGACACCGACAATGCGAAATTGCCGATGACACTGGACGAATGGCCAAAGAAGACAATGAACTAGCCCCAAAAATTCACCCGCCAACTAACGCCTTGCTAAGTGGCGCTTGCGAAGAACCCGCAAAACCCACTTGACTCCAAGCCAAAACCGCCGAGCGTTTGGCGTCCACTTGAGTAACTAGTTAGTTGGCTAGTTCGTTGCTCTGCCAGAAACGCCACCGTACGAAAAAGTAAACCACCGAACCCAAGCCCACAACACCGCAACCAAAGTAACCCATGATTTACTCAAAGGAATGTGAGCCACTACACTCCAAAAAAGAAAGCGGACACAAAATACCCGTTGAAGTTATTGAGGCGGCAATTCTGACGAGCAGATGAACAGCGCATAAACCAGCCCCTGAAACACCAAAACTCCACGCAACTTTACGCCCACGAAACCCGCCACCAACCTGCACGAAACCACAATGAGGCAACCCACGAACATTAAAAAGCACTTGGTTCGAGTGATTCAAGAACTGATACCGACAATGCCAAATTGCCGATAACACCAGACGAATGGCCAGAGATGACGCTGAACTAGCCTTAAAAAATCACCCGCCAACTAACGCCTTGCTAAGGTGCGGCTAAACCACTGAACCGAAGCAAAGCCACCGTAATCACTAAACTAAACCGAACCAAAAATGCCAAAGGTTAGCCGTCACTCTTAAGCAATTTGTTAGGTTTATTTGCTGTCGTGTACCGTTCAAAAATTGATTTTTCTTCCACTACCGAAAACTCTATTGAGTCTACAGTTCTTTTAGCCATAGCAATAACCACATGACTTTCGTTATCCCAAAGAAATAAATAATCCCCAGCCCAGCCTACATATTGATACCCGACCTCAAAACCGTTTATTTTGAGATGCTGATCATCGGTTTTGGCAGCTCTAGCATCAATTGCTCCCCAACCAAATGCGTAGGCCGCAACTGCAACCAATACATTAACAACAATAACCCGAACACTTTTATAAGGAATATGGTTTTCTAGCTCTTTTGCATCACCAACTAAAACCGGAACAATTAACATTGTTAATGCAGCTACTTTGAACCACCTATAATTTCCAGACTCAAACACAATTTGATAAATTATTGCTAGAAACAAGGCCCAAAATGCAACCCTAAACGCTAGCCTAACATATTTAGCCACTGGTAAGTGCTGTCCTCCACCTGCAGGTAAATGCTTTGCTATTGGCATCCCTAACACGTTACCAATAGCAAAGCCTACGGTAACCAGAAGAGCCGAGTACAACAGTGGTGTCATTGCACTCTTAAGAACATCCGATAGAGCAATATACTCTAAAATATTAACATCGAATGAGCTCCAGAACCCGAATAAGTACAAGATAGATATAAACAAGCTATATGGTGTTAACCACGCTAAGAGTTGTTGTAATTTCATGCAATATTTCGACCTATAAACCTAACGCCTTGCTAAGTGGCGCCTGTGATGAACTCGCAAAATCCACTGAGCTCCAAACCAAAACCGCCGAGCGTTTGGCGTCCACTTGAGTAACTTGTTAGTTGGCTAGTGCGTTGCTCTACCAGAAACGCCACCGTACGAAAAAGTAAACCACTACCCGCAAGCGTACAACACCACACTCGAAGTTACCCACGATTTACTCAAAGCAATGTGAGCCACTACACTCCGGCAAAGAAAGCGCACACAAAACACCAGTTCAAGTTGTTGAAACGGCAATGCTGACGAGCAAATGAAAAGCACATAAACCTGCCCCTGAAACACCAAAACTCAACGCAACGTTACGCCTACGATTCTCGCCACAAACCTGTACGAAACCGCAATGAGGCAAATCCACGAACATTGAAACGTGCTTTGGTTTGAGTAATTCAAGAACTGACACCGACAATGCCAAATTGCCGATGGCACCGGACGAATGGCCAAAGAAGACGATGAACTAGCCTCAAAAAATTACCCGCCAACTAACGCCCAATTAAGTTGTGAGCAACGCTGCCACCGCACTCAAACACTTCACCGCAATCACCAAACCAATTGAAACCGAGAGCGCCGAGCGTTGCGAATCAGCTTGAATTGTTTGTTATGTGCGTTTCCTAACTTGTAGCTTCATTACGCCAGTACTTAGCAATAGTGCGCCACCAAAAACTACGCCATAGGCAATATTGATGCACATGATCATACCTATAAAGCCAAAAAATGTACTAAGTAAGCCTACCATCAAGAATATAGGTAAATACTTATCACTTTGTTCAGTGTCACTGCTGTATTTTGCGTCTCTACAACTAATTAGCCCGCTAATGTAGAAGGGAATAGCGAACAAATGAAGCGAACTAGAAACTGCTTTGATTGTTTCGTTATTTACCGAAGATACAGATTCGATGAACAAAAACGATGCAAAAGAAACACCTAGAAGAGCAGATAGAACCCACTCAATTGTCCCATGAAATCTCTCGATATACCCTTTATTGCTATCAACATCCATTTTTATATCTCCTAGCACATAACGCCTTGCTAAGGTGCGGCTAAACCACAAAACCTAAGCAAAGCCACCGTAATCACTAAACCCAACCGAACCAAAAATGCCGATGGTTAGCCGTCACTCTTAAGCAATTTGTTATGCAAATCTTGCGAGGGAGGCACTACTATTACTGACTGTTTTTCATCCACTAAAATCCAGTGTAGATTTAACCTCTCTCTTACATGAGGAGCGACAAGTAGAATTTGGTCTCTGAACTTTTGAATGTCAGGTACTGCAATTGCGTAATTTGCTCCCTGAACTTTCATTCTTTGCACCACCTGTCCTATACAGGTACGGAAGTCCAAACCAACTTGGGATGTTAACCCCTTAGCTTCGATATACCACGTTTCTTCAGTTATAGGATGCCTACAAACTAAATCTGTATACTTATCATCTATAATCTCGTGACCAGTAGACAAAAAGTGACGATCGATAGCTTCTTGAACATAGGACTCATTTGGGAAAACATGCTCTCGCTTATAACCTTTCTTGGTTGCCAAATTTGACCTCATTTGCATAACGCCCGCTTAATGGGCAGACAACGCTACCATTTTACTAAACCAGAGCACCGTAAACACAAGACTTTGCGAGTGATAATGAACTCGCCAAGCGTTGGCTGTCCCTATTGAAGCGTTTGTTATGCGTATGATTCACTCGATACTCTAACTTTAGATAAGTACTGCGAAAACTCATTAACACTTTCGTAGTTTACTTGCTTCAAAGCTACCAAAACCTGCTTTTCAATGAGAATGCTACAGGAACGCTTGAACAGCCCCATAATTTGACCTAACCGCCATTCCCTAGAAGAAGCGCTACTTTCCATTTCAACAATGACATTCTTGATAGCTATATGTAATTCTGAAATAAAAACAGACGTATCGAAGTCCCAATAGCTGTCAATTTGTCGAAGTTCGTTTACTGCAACTTCAAGTTTTTTAATTGTAATGAGAATATTTTCGTCAAATATACGATTCGTGGGAGCAAAAGCATAATCGAACCCCTCAGGGTAAATCATGTCACTATCCAAATAATAACCCATTAAAGGATCAGCTCTATCCTTAATAAGGAAATGATACAAGCTCTCGGTTTGTCGGTACATTGGCAGAACTATAGTTGATAATAATCTTTCACTCTTCTTATCAGTTAGATAGCTAGGAAGATATGAATCAAAAAGCCAAACAAAGTAACCAGCAAACAAACCAGTTGCGATAGCCATTATTATGTCTGAATATCCTGCACTCTTGAGCACATATTCTTCCAATACAGTTCCCTTGAGACTATTAGGCACAGGAAAACTTGACTCTTTTAACATGAGGAAAAGTGCAACAGTCAGTACTCCGCCCATAAACCGAGAAAGGTTATTTGTGAGAAAGTTAAGCAAGTCTCGGTAAGAATTAACTACTTTTGCACGTATGCGCACATAAACCGGAATACCATAACGTATGCGTGTGCTACCGTCAGAAAGTTGCTTCCTTGAAATCTCTCCACGCCATGGGCTTACTCTTTTTCTAACTTTCATATTTCTCCGATTTGTTTAAATACGCATAACGCCCTGTTAAGGTTTGAGCAACGCAATACCGAAGCTCCCGCATACCACCTTAAACACTAAAACCAACGCATAGTAAAAATGCCACGCGTTGCGAATCACTCTTAAACAGTTTGTTATATTTATTTTGTAACACCTTTACTTGATAGAACACCCTGCTCTTCTTTCACTAAGTTAAGGGTCCACTCTTGAAGCTCTTTTAACGTCTGTCCTTTAACAAAAGGATTGTCTTGCCAAGGGCTTTGTTGAAGAGTTGCCATGGCATAAGCATCACAACTTCTACGGGGGTGAACGGCCGCATAGGTATTAAAGAAGTCATTGTAAATTGCATAGTTTTCTCTGACGATAAAGTCAGCCCAACTAGCCTTAACTTCTTCGGAGCTTTTGATATCGATGACCTCGATTAAAGCAAAGTCTTTAACTTGGTTCTCTTGCCATACATCTAATAACAACTTTCTAGCTTCAGCATCGGTTACAGGCGCACTGTAACCAAATACAGTTACAAAATAAGCGTGTTTTACGTGACGTTGTAGCTCATCCCACTCACCAAATAGTAAGGGGTCTGCACTATAGTTTTTGTCACTTACTGGGTATAAGAGCTTTGAAGGTGTAAACTGCTTTCCGCAAGAATCACAGCGATTATAAACCCAACCCTTGGTCTTACATGGCATACAAGCGCCAATAGAAACGTTGCCATGTAAGAAAACTATTCTAGGCATATTTTCAAAACCAACAGCTCTCATATTCCGTTGATAAGCTTGAGCTAAGAAAGGGTCCCAGTTAAATGTAGCTATAATATCTTTAGGTCTGTGGCTAAGGATTAAGTAATCGTAAATAGTCGGTTCATCAGGTAGTTCCATATCACGGAAATACTCTTCAACAGCAGTCTCAATTTCTTGAACGAGCTCTTCATGCTGACCTGATTTAGATAATTGGTCGTAAACTGCCTCAAAGTTCTCACCATCATATTTTACGCCGTGTTTCTCAAAGAGATAACCGATCCCTAAAACTTCCACAAGGTTGTACATCAAAGGCAACTTTCGACCATTTTTGTCACCGTTTGGAAAAGCAGCAAAGCTTGCTCCCGCCCCCAAGATGACCACGTGAGGCGAGTTGTTCTTATTTTCTGATACATCTAATGCTGGTAATGCCATTTTGAACTCCAGACATGACTATAAATATAACGCCGCGTTAAGTGGTGAACAACGCCAACCACCAAACCTAAACCATTGTATCTTAAACACTTAACCTAACTTAAACCGGGTTCGCCAAGCGTTGTGAATCCGCCTTAAACGCCTTGTTAGGCGAAGTTTTCCACCAGTGTTTAAGTTGTTTTGAAAGCAGATTACCTGAAACAAAATAAGCAACCAAACACCCACTGACTTTTTGTGATTCAAGAACCATAAAAGCCACTATGTTTCAGCCAAGATTCCAACGAGCACGAAATGCAGACCTCTAGCAATAAAGAAGGTTTTGAACCCGAGAAACCCAAAGCTGCAAACTAACAGCAAATTCGAAAGCTTCAGTTGACTTGCCCTTGCCACGCTTTGAGCCAGTGAAACTCGCCGCTAACCGACTCCAATAACCAATGAGGCAACCCACGAACATTGGCGTGTTTTACGGCTGGAGAGGTTCAAGAATTTGAACCGACAATGTTGAATTGCCGACATAGAAAAACGAATGCTCAAAGAGAACTAAGAAGATGAGAACAAAGAATTTTCCTGCCCATCGCCTAACGCCGCGTTAAGTAGTGAGCAACGCTACCACCTAACCTAAACCATTGTACCGTAAGCACTAAATTTAAAGTAAGCCGAAAATGCCAAGCGTTGGGAATCTGTCTTAAACGCTTTGTTAGAACAATAGCGAGCGCGGGCTAAATAGCTCTTTATGCCAGTCTAATTCTGATTCTTCAGTGTAAGCTTCAATACCGTACTTTGTCATAATTTCATATACAACATCTTTAAACCAGGGAGTTGCGTTGGGAGCAAATATAATTTCATCTACAAAGTCTTTGCCGACAGGCAAAGTAACCCCAAAATTTCGATTTAACTCGTATGGTTCGACAGCAGATTTATCGATAACACAAAGTCGAATTTCTTGCTCATGACGATACGCAGGATGCTTGTAGAAAAAATCATCAAGCTTGCCGTTAAACAAATGTACACACTCTCTTGAGGAACTTCGAGTGCATTCCCTTTGATACAATGGTTTGGGATACTCAGAGAAACTAAAGTACGACACAAAGTTTAAACGGCAAGGATATGATTTGTATTTTTTTGAATGCTCGATAAGACTTTGCAGTTTCGTTGTCGTAGTCTTGATCATAAGTGACTCTGCATTTGAACCATATAGGTTCCACATAGCCATAGACTCACCAGTGGATTTATACCAGCAGCTGGTATAAATCCATTCTTTAGCCCAATCATTTTCCATTTTAGGGGCAATTCCCTGTCCATCAGAGTTGAACATAACCGATGCAAGCCCCTCTAATTCATCTTCAAATAACGATGTTTTAGGGATAAACAGACCTTTTGTGATCAGGCTAATAAATTGAGGTAACTGAATATACCTTGCGATTTCCATTAATATCCTACTTCTATACTTAAACTATGTTCTAACGCTTTATATACAACCCCAAGCCACCTAACCCAACCAACTAGCGCCGCCTATTCTGCATCGTTTCTGTGAACGGAATCGGCTAAATCCTTGCAAAACAACTCGCTAAAGGATGAACCCTTATGATACTGGTCGCAATGTGCGGCAAAGTGCAGTCTAACACCAATAGGGCAGCGTACACTGGTTTATATCCGTTAACCGACACACAAAACGTCATGAAAATCCAATCACCGTTTCTGCAACAAGTGACCGATTATATGCGAGCATCGCACTATGCCAATAAAACGATTGAGGCTTACGTGTCGTGGATCAAACGCTATATTCTCCATCATGATAAACAGCATCCGAGCACGCTTGATGTCCAGCATGTTGAGCAGTTTCTCTCGCACCTATCGCTTGATCGAAATGTCGCGGCGAATACTCAGGCTCAAGCACTAAACGCGCTGGTTTTCCTCTATGAGCATATCTTGAAACAGCCGATTAAAGTCGACATCCGATATCGAAAAGCGACCAAACAAAAGAAACTGCCAGTGGTGTTAACCAAACAAGAAATCCGCGCGCTGCTCGAGCATACCAATCCCAAATGGCGTTTGCCTATCCAGTTAATGTATGGCTCAGGTTTAAGGGTCAAAGAGTGTGTCAGGCTGCGTTATGGTGACGTCGATTTTGATTTTTACGCGTTGCGTATCCACCTCTCCAAGGGGAATAAAAGTCGCGTTGTGACCTTGGCTAAAGAACTTTGTCCAGCACTGCATCAGCAAAGAGAAGCGGTAGCCCGCCTTTGGCAAACCGACCTGCTCGCAACGGAGTATGCCGGTGTGATGATGCCTAGCGCGCTAGACAAAAAGTATCCAGGCGCCAACAAAACGCTCAATTGGCAATTTCTCTTTCCTTCCGACAGGCTTAGTGTCGATCCCGCGTCCAATCAAACTCGCAGGCACCACATTGATGTCACCACCATTCAACGAGCGATTAAAGCGGCGGCCAAACGGGCCAAGATTGAAAAACCGGTGACCTCACATACGCTGCGCCACTCGTTCGCCACGCATCTTCTTGAGAGTGGCGCCGACATTCGAACCGTGCAAGAGCAGCTTGGCCATACGGATGTCAAAACCACTCAAATCTATACCCATGTAATTGAACGTGGAGCAAGCGGCGTTATCAGCCCATTTTCAACGCTTTAAGCTTGGTATTCCACCAAGCAGACAGGCGCATCAATTGAGCACTCATAACCGGTGGGCCTGAATGCATCACTGAGGGCCTCTCGATGAAAACTGACGATGTTATTGGAGTGCTGATTGGCCACCAGCAGCCAATGCTCACACGCGCTCAGGGTAAAATCGCGCGGGAACTGACCTTGTGTATCGACTCTGCCAATATTCTGAGGTGGGGTCACTGAGACATCCAAAATAGAAAGGCAGTTCTGCTTACGACAAGAGACGTACACGTAGCGCTCATCTTGGCTAAGGTAAATCGCACTCGCCGCCTCATAGACTGTCTCTTCTGGCAATAGCGGGATCTCAGCGCTCTGTGACCAATGGCCTTGAGAATAGGTCAGCACCGCAAGCGTTTCAGAGAGCTCACACACCACATAAGCGAGGTTGCTAGCTTGATTGAATACAAGGTGACGCGGTCCACTGCCGGGAGAAAGGGCCACGGAGTAGTCCAGTTCAAACGACGCGAGCGAATCTTGATGCCGATAAAAATGGACCCGATCACTGCCTAAATCGACCACCACCAAATACCCATCGATAAAGGTGACTTGATGCGCGTGCGGGCTTGATTGGCGGTGAGTCTTAGGTCCAAATCCGTCAATAAAAAGCGTTGTCGACGTAGAAGAAGGGTGATGATTCTCATCGAGTAAGTGAACACTTACATTGCCACTGCCATAGTTAGCAACAGCGACAAACCGTTGAGCGGCATCGATGGCGATATGGCAAGGCGCATCGCCGTGGATCGGCGCACAGTTCATTGCTCCGTTGTTCTCCGCTGGTTGGAGATGGACAACTTGCGCCCCCTCTTGCTCAGACACCTCCGAGAAGGTGTAGAGCCCAGTCGAGGTGTTCACCAGATAAGAAGGATTACGCAGCTCACACACATCCTCTAAACGTGTGATTTCTCCTGTCTGGGTATCTAGGGCGATGCGGGCAATGCCGCGGCTTTGGCTAGGGGCATCGGTGTAGGTGCCGACGTAAAAATGTCTCTGCGTTATGGTCATAATGCGTGTCTTGATGGAGTTTGTTCTACCATGCCGCCAGCAGACGCTGGCGGCAATCGTACTGAGCGATCACTTATCGAAAGTGTGAAGTAGCCTCTCAGTTGGCGTGACGATGGCGACAATGATTTCATCCATGATGATGGCATTCTCATCAATCACCTGCTGATAGCTCGTCAGCTCTTCGCGGCTCAGTGTCACGCCTTGCTGCGCTTTCTCAACCAAACTTAGGCCAAGCTGAGCAAGCGTGATGGTGCTTTGCGCAACGGGTACCGTCTCGATAGAGGCAACATGGCTGGCAAAAATGGGCTGCGCTTGCTCGGCGGCGCTAAGCGCGGTGTGATAGTGCCTTGCCAACCCATCCAATGCGTGAAGATCACCCGCCTGATATTGCGCCACTTTATCGTTCATCTCATACACCGCCAAGCTTTCAACCGGCAGCGCATCAGCAAAACGGTTTAGGCGTTCATATTGGTTATACAGATCGCCTTTATTGGCTGTTGAGATCCATTTTTCCCAATGCCTCGCGTAATATTGCGCTGGCTCCACATATCGGGCCAGTGTTGCCAATGCCTCGACCGGCCCACCATTGGCCAGACGCTTGAGCATCATCTGGGCGTCAGCGTGATGTCGCAAGCCAAGGGAGATTTCCGACCAGGTGTCCATCACACTCATACGCTGATACATGCTGCGCTCATCGGTGAGTGACTGAGCGGACCATAAGCGCTCCGCAATCGCGTAACTGCGTGGCCACAATCGCTGCTCTATGGTGAGCGTATCGAGATTCTCGCCCCAAATGGTGATCTCGCCGCCAAGGATGAGTGACTGCTGCTCATCGGTTAATTGCGCAGGGTAACCGCCTGTCGGCGCCGGAATCGTGTTGGCATCAAGGTCGCTAGCGGCGATTTTTTCACCCGTTGCCGGCCAGCGTACATTACCCACTTTTTGGTAGCTGCTTGGCGCAAGCTGACCGTCTGCAAACCAGTAGTTAAACTCGGTGTAAGACATAAAGTTGTCAAAATGGCCCTTAAAATACTCGCCCGGTACATACTCTAAAATATGGACTTCTTCACGGGATTTGCCGTTGTAGTCAGTAAATGCGCGCGCGCTGCCATCCGGGTTTTGGATGATGGTCAATAGACCTTTACGCGGGCCGCCCTTGTTACGCGGCTTCACCCATTGATAAGTTTCAAACGTTTCGCCACTGTGCAACGTGTCATCCACCGTGATGCCTTTGGGCATCGGATCATTGCGATAATGGTAACTGGTGGGCTGCGGCTGATCCAGGTAATAGCCCGTTGAGAGGACACCTTGATAGCCCTCTTGAGCAGCGCGTCCGATACTGTCATGACCTCGCCAACTTTGAATCACGATCGAGGTAGGCAAATCTTTATGCCAGATTTCATCCCAACCTGACATTTTTTTACCCCGCGCCGCCAGCATTTTCTCAACCTTGGTATTGAGGTAAGACTGCAACCCGCGCTCGCCATCAAGCTGATGCTGCTCTATAAAGGCTTGGATTTGGGGATTGTCTTGCCACTGTTTGTAGTTCGGCTCATCCCCTCCAATGTGGATATACTCATCCGGGAACAGCGCCACCACCTCATCAAACACGCTCTCCAACATCCGATACAACTCTGGATTGGTCGGGTCCATCAGCGGTTCAAACACGCCCCACCCGCGCTGCTGCGGATAGGCTTGCTCGCCAACCCCCGACATCAGCTCTGGGTAGGCGTGTGCCACGGCCGATGCGTGGCCAGGTAATGAAATCTCAGGGATAACGCGAATACCTAGGTTGTGCGCATAGGCCACCACCTGACGAATCTCATCTTTGCTGTAATAATCCCCATCGGCGGTCGCTTGCCACAATTTCGGGTAACTCTCAATTTCGATTCGGATCGCTTGATCGTCCCAGATATGCCAATGGAAAACGTTCATCTTAGCAGACGCCATCGCGTCTAGCTGACGCAAAATGACCTCAAGTTCGATGAAATGACGTGAGGTGTCGTAAGAGACGCCACGCCACTTAAATCGCGGCTGATCCACAATCCTCACATCAGGCACATAAACACCGTTGGCATCGGTGATCACCAGTTGCAACAGGGTTTCTAAACCATGAAACGCACCATAAGGCATGGGGGCAGTGAGGTGAATTTTCCCATCACGCACATACAGCTGATAAGACTCATCACTGCTCAGATTCTGCCCTGCTGGTTCAGGTGGCTGCGCGATATCAATCACCAAGGTCGCGGATTGTTCATCGGGCGCTTGCCAGTGCAACATGGGTAGACCCGTCTGGCGGTAAAGCCGCTCTACGGTACGTTTGGCATTGAAGCGTACGCGCTCAGAATCGTGGCCTTTAATAAAGATGGAAAAAGATTTGTCTATTGCCACTGTGCCTGAGCCCAGTTCCACCGATTGCGGGTAAGGCATAAGATTGAGTGCGGTATTGGGCGCACTCGATAAGGCCGGCATTGTGGCCAATAAGCTGGAGATCGCCATAACTAAGGTCGCTTTTTTCATACTGTTTGTCCTTAAATTAGCACTTTTCACGACGTGCTTGCGGGCTAAAAAAAGGCGCTGTGAAGCGCCTCGAAAATTAAAGGGAGAGTGCGGGGTTACGCCCCCTGTGAGGAGTGAACTGGGGTTGCCTCCCCCGACGGCTCTTCTGATCCGCCTTGGGTCATTTCCATCGCAGCACGCTCATCATCTAAGATCTTCGCCGCTTGTTCACAAGAGATCTGGTTGGCCGGCGTTAGCAAACTGACCACCACGCCCAAGGTCAGGGCACTGAGGCAAGATGGAATGACTGGGTTGCCCCAAAATGCGCTAAGCTCTGGGCTAAACATCACCGTTAGTGAGGCCACCGATGCGCCAGCCAACGTCGCAAGTGCGCCCTGCCAGTTATAGCGCGTCCAGAATCGGCCCAACATACCGCAGACAAACATCCCAGACATCACGGTTGAGATCATCTTAGTGATGTAACTGATGATGTCGTTAGAAGTCAGCGCAAACAGCAGCGCAAAACCAATCACCACTACCAACGCGATGCGAGAATACGCCATCATTGCGCCTTTCTCTGGCACACGACCTGTGAACATCACATACACATCACGCAATAAGATCGACACCCCAGCTATCGCATCTGAGCTTGCGCTCGACATGGTGGCAGAGAGGCCCGCAATCAGCACAATCATACCGACGCCGACAGGCAATACCGTTGCCGCCAAGTAAGGGAAGGCAAAGTTGGCATTATCGAGACTTGGGTCGATGGCGTGCGCCGCCATACCAATGATCGCAGGGATAAAAGAGAAGAACAGATAAAGCACACCCGAGGCCACAAACGAGCGACGAATCGTCGACACGTCTTTGCCCGAGTAGATGCGCTGTCTAAATGAAGGTGTCGCCAAAACGCCCACACCGATCACCACGGCCAATGACAATGCTGGCAGAGCGCCAAGTTTTTCAATCGCGAGGAAACTGGTGGCCGCCGGATCCATCGATTCATACAGGTTCTCCAGGCCGCCAATGTGTTGTACCGAGAGCACTGCCATCAAAATGAAGCCGACAAACAAGATCACCGCTTGGATGGTATCCGTCCAGACGACGGCCGTGTACCCACCAATCACCACATAAATGGTAAAAGCAGCAGCAATGATCAATTTCGCCGTGTTGAGCTCAATATCGGCAATCCAAGCGAGATACATACCGCCACCCAGAATGTGCGCGCCTAGCCAGCCAATTGAAGCGATAAAGATCAGTAGCCCCACCACGTTTTTCACGATGCGATTGGCACCGACATAGTAAGCGAGCTCTTCACTCATGGTCATAAAGTTGAGCTTGCGCACCGGCGCAAACCATAAGGCCAAGAGTAAAATACCCAGGGCACCACCGATGCCATACAGCGCGCCAGCCCAGCCATTGGCATAGCCAAATCCGACCGCGCCCATACTCGAACCGGTGCCGACCATCGTCGCCACTGTGGTACCTAAAACAAGAAACAGAGGTAAACCGCGACCACCCAGTAGAAAATCTTCACCCGACTTTTGGTTGCGTGATACAAACCATCCAAGCCAAATAAGAAAAACGACATATGCGCCGAAGCCAGTAAGAAAAAGTGTACTATTCATTGGACACCTCTCAATGTCAAAATCCATCTTTCAGATATATAATTTCCTTGGCGATATTTAATTATTATTCCACGCGTGTTTCTCGCTAAATAACGAGTAACAACAAATGCCAATATTAGAAATTATATGTGTAGGGGATATAAGCGTCTCAATGACAAACTGAACGATGACAGTAACAGGGGTTGTGTCATCAAGACGCGATATCAATATTATTTTGTGAGGTTAACGACGGTCTTCACGATAACACGTGACATCGACCTCAACTTTCACGTCCACCACTAGGTCGCACACCATGCAGATACGCGCCGGTGGGTGCTCACCAAAGAACTCTTTAAACACCTTGTTGAAGGATTGGAAGTAGCGTGAATCCGTCAATACCACTTTAACGTGCACTACGTCTTCTAGGCCGTAGCCCGCCTCAGTCATGATGTCGACACAGTTCTGAATCGCAAGACGAGATTGATCAATGATGCCCCCTTCAACGACTTCACCGTCGGTCATCGGTGTTTGACCCGATACATAGAGAAAGCCGCCCGCTTCCGTCGCGCGTGCAAAAGGAAGGTGCTGACCACCTGTGCCTGTTCCGCCTTCAATACCGTAACGTTTAATTGTCATGATTTACTCCAGTCGATATATTTTTATCGGTTTTATAATGGGTTGAATAAATAAAGGGATTGAAATAATTAACTTCACTATTGGTAATTATTTCCCTGTCGATAAATAAATGTGCCTTTTCTCTGCTCGCTGACCTCCCCTTCGGAATAAGTGAGTGAGCCATTAACAAAGACTTTATAAATACCACGCGCTTTTGAAATCGGTTGTTCAAAGGTCGCGGTATCTTTAATTGTGTTGGGATCAAACAACACTAAATCGGCAAACGCGCCAACAGCAATATCGCCGCGTCCCGTTAAATTAAATCGCTTTGCAGACATGCCCGTCATTTTGTGAATGGCCTCGGCCAGTGAAAATAGCCCTTGCTCGCGGCTGTAATGACCGAGCACTTTCGGAAACGTGCCCCAAAGCCTTGGGTGAGGATGTGGATCGTTCGGTAAGCCGTCCGATCCCACCATCGTGAGCTTGTAGCTCAATACGCGCTCGACATCCGCTTCATCCATGCAGTGGTATACCGCGCCCGCTGGTTGAATCGCTTTCGCCGCCGCCATAAGTGATAAGCCCATTTCATCGGCGATCTGTTTAAGCATTTTTCCGCTCTGTTCAGGGTGCGCCTCAGACCAGGTAATAAAAATATCAATCTCATCGGTGACTTGATTCAAATCGAGCGTTGAAGAGCTCGCCGAGTACGGGTAGCAGTCGCACGCGACGTCCTGATGGGTGTGCGCGTGATCCATACGCTCAAGCACCTCAACCGTTCGGCCCCAATTGCCAGCCCCCGCACACTTAAGGTGTGAAATGACCACTGGCACTTTGGCGTATTGACCGGTTTCAAAGGCTTCGTCCATCGCCGCTAAAATCGCCTCAAACTCTGTACGCATGTGCGTGGTGTAAATGCCGCCGTGCTCGCCTAGCACACTGGCAAGACGCATCACTTCATCGGCGGTGGCTTGCTTGGCGCTGGCATAAGCCAAACCGGAGCTTAGCCCTAATGCACCTTGTTCCATTGCGCACGCCAGTGCGGCTTTCATCTGCTCAATTTCCTCATCACTGGCGGTGCGATTGAGGTTATCCATCACGTTATTGCGCAGCGTCGTGTGGCCCACCAACGCAGCAACGTTGACCGCAGGCTGCGCAGCGTTGACCGCTTGTGCGTAATCGGCAAACGTCGCGTATTGAAAATCTTCGCGCTTACCCAGTAAATTCATCGGATCCGGCGGATCGCCCGCCAGTATGGTTGGGCTTGCGCTAATGCCGCAGTTACCAACGATCACCGTGGTGACGCCTTGACTCACTTTGGCCTCACACTGAGGAAAACGAATCACATTGGTATCGTCATGAGTGTGAACATCAATAAAACCCGGGGCGAGGGCAAGCCCTACGCCATCAATGACCTGCTTGGCCTGGCTGTGGTCGAGGCTGCCAATCTGGGCAATTTTATCCCCGAGTACGGCGACATCGGCGACAAATGGCTCACTGCCACGACCATCAAATACGGTGACCTGTTTGATTAGAGTATCGAACAACATGACTGACTCTCTTCACGCTCTTTGGATAACCTTTATGCTAATGATTTTGCGCCGCCGTTCAGTGATAAAACACACATACAAACCCAAAAAGTTTGATACTTTCTACCACATAATTTAATGTAGATAATAACAAACACTTAAAATCAAATACTTAACTCATGTTAGACGCAAGGGATGACCAATGAAAATGCTCGACACTGATGATAATAACTATCATAAAGCCTTCTACACGACACCCAGTTATGGTGAGAAAGCGCAGCCTTTGCCGGGCAGTGCACACACTCGCTACCGCCTCACCGACGATGAAGTCAGCCTGCCTGCCGCGGTATTGGTGGCGTCGCACTTAGGCAACAATTTGGATTGGATGCAGCGCTTTGCTAACGCCAACGGGGTCAAACTTTGCCCTCACGGTAAAACCAGCATGACCCCAGCGCTGTTTCGCCAGCAGCTTAAACATGGCGCATGGGGATTAACGGTGGCCAGCGCAGCGCAAGCAGAAATCGCGGCCCTGGCCGGGGCAAAAGAGATCCTGATTGCCAATCAGGTGGTGGGAAAGGTCAACATGGCGATCCTTGCGGCGTTGATCAATAAAGATCAACACACGGTGACGGTGTGTGTTGACTCACTTGCCAACGCGCGCGCGCTCTCTCACTTCTTCCAAACGCATCAGCTCACCCTCAATGTACTGATTGAGTTTGGAGTAGAAGGTGGTCGCTGCGGCTGCCGAACCGCCGATGAAGTACGCGCACTCGCCAAAGCGATCCACGCACTTGAGGGGCTCAATCTTCGCGGCATTGAAGTGTATGAAGGCGTGATTCATGGTGACGATGCCGAGCACAAGATTCGCCAATTCTTAACCCAAACCGTCGCACTGGCGCGCGAGTTAAAACAAAATGGCTGGGTGACCGGCCAGCCTATGGTCACCGGCGCAGGCTCTGCGTGGTATGACGTCGTCTCTGAGACGCTTGCCCATTTAGACGATATTGACGCGGTGATTCGCCCGGGTTGCTACGCCATTCACGACACTGGTATTTATCTCGACGCGCAAAGCAAAGTGATGCAACGCGCGCAGGCCAACCAAGGCATCGCCTGTGGACTTGGCGGCGATCTGCAATCCTCACTTGAAGTCTGGGCGCATGTGATTTCAAGACCCGAACCGACCAAAATTGTCGCCGGTTTAGGTAAGCGAGACGTCGCGTTTGATGCCGGGCTGCCGATGGCCGAGCGCGCCTACCGAGAGGGAAAAGCGCTAGAATTGGGCCAGGCCGTCACCACTGCCGTGATGGATCAACACGCCTTTATCGAAGTCTCGGCCGATAGCGTACTGGAAGTCGGGGACATTCTCGCCTTTTCTACCTCTCACCCTTGTTTGACCATAGACAAATGGCGCGCCTTAGCCATTTGTGATGACGAATACCAAGTGACGCATTGGGTAGAAACACGCTTCTAACTGTGATACAGCGCTGTGGTACACTCGCCACAGCCTCATTTTTTATAAGGGATCGATGTGAGCCTTGAAGTCGATATTATCTCACGCATGACCGAGCGCTTTAGTGCGCTGCGTGACGCAGAAAAGAAAGTGGCCAAGCTGATCATGGATGACATCCAAGGTGCAGCCAACGCCAGCATCACCGAACTCGCCGCGCAGGCGCAAGTGAGTGAAGCCACCATTACCCGCTTTGCCAAAGCGGTGGGGTGCAAAAACGTGCGCGACATGAAAATCAAATTGGCGCAGACCCTCACGGTCGGTCAACGCTTTATTCTTGAGCCGCCGGATCAAAGTGGCTACCAAGGGATATACGAATCGATCAAACAGTCGTTGGATGTCAACCGCAACTTAATCAACGAGGCGGATATTGATCAGGCCGTGAACTGGCTGCATCACGCTCGTCAGGTGATCACCGTTGGCATGGGCGGCGGCTCGACCATCGCCGCGCAAGAAATGCAACACAGACTGTTTCGTTTAGGCTACCCGATTGTGGCGTATAACGATGGGCTACTGGCGCGCATGGTCGCCTCCACCGCCGACGCCAATGATGTACTTGTCGTGCTCTCGGCAACGGGTTTTACGCCGTCCATCCTTGATACCGCGGAGCTTGCCAAAGAGTACGACGTTAAAGTCATCGCCATTACCCCGGCTTCCACACCACTGGCTAAGATTGCGGATCTTACCCTGCCGATTGAGCATCACGAGACCGATTTTATCTACAAGCCCTCTGCCTCTCGCTATGCCATGCTCGCCTTGGTCGATGTCTTGTCGATGGCACTTGCCGTCAACCACAAACGCCGTTCACGCGATAAGTTAAGACGGCTTAAGTTAGCGCTCGATTCCTACCGCGGCGGCTTAGAGCGCCAACCGCTCGGGGATTAGCCGCTCTATGACTCATGGGTGAAAGAGTGACAAGGCGCCAACAACGGCGCCTTGTCACTTGCCCACGTAAACTTCTCACTTGCCCGCGTAAAGAAGTGTAAATGGCTCATTTGGTGTTTGCATAAATTATGAACCCGAGTATAGTGAACTCAATTATGAGCCAATACATTATTTGGACCTTTACGTTACCTAAGGAGTCACTATGGCGACTTACCTCTACACTCGCTTCTCGCCCAAAAACCGAGCGTATCAAGAACACTTGGCTGCACTGCAAGCACACACCCGCGATGCCAAGCACTTTGAAGACCAAGTACAAGGCTGCGTGCCACCCAATGAACGGGAGCAATTTCAATCACTCTCCAACACTCTACAATCTGGCGATACGCTGGTGATTTGGTGGTTCACCGTGTTTGGGCGTGATTTTAGCCAAGCTCTCGCAACAATCGAGGATATTCTCGACAAGGGCGTGACACTGCAAACCCTTTGCCAACCCATGACCTTTGCGCCTAATTCCGCAGAAACGCAAACGCTACTGAGTATGCTCAGCGGATACGCGCAAGTACAAACACAGCATCGTTTGTTTGCCGCCGAGCAAGGGCGCCGAGCACTCAAGCGTCAGCCTGAACAATGGAAACAGAAATTTCGTGGTAGACCTGCCGATCGCAGCAAGCACAAACAGATTGCCGCGCTGCTCTTTGAAGGCCTTACCTTAGCTCAGGTTGCCGAGCAGTGTGATGTCAGTTTATCGACTGTCAAACGCGTTAAAGCCAAGCTCAGTGAGCATGACCACGAAGGTGGATTGCGCCGCCGCGGTCATGGAAAACACGCTAACTTGACACGCAAAGGGGACCGTTAATGGCCAAGGCGATTCACTTTCGCTCCATCTTACTGGCGTGTCTTATCATCAGTATCGGCCAACTCAGTATGGGGTTGGTCTTTCCAGCGCTGCCTTGGATCGCAAAAGATTTCGCGATCACGCTTGATGAAGCGCAGCTGTTGGTCGGCATTTACCTGCTCGGCTTTGGTCCTTCGCAATTTATCTACGGTCCTATCTCTGATGCCTTGGGTCGCAAAAAAGTGTTGCTGACTGGGCTGCTGATCGCCATGTCAGGTCTTATGCTGATCATTGCGCTGAGCGACTCATTTATGGGCATGGTCGCGGGGCGCTTTCTACAAGGGCTCGGCACTGGCTGCTGCGCAGTATTAGCGCGCGCTTCGACTCGTGACCGATTTAGCGGCCCAGAGCTGCCTGTGGCAATGTCATACATTGCGATGGCGGCGTCCATTACCCCAGTCATGGCGCCGGTGCTTGGCGGCTTTATCAACTTTCACTTTGGCTGGACGATGGTGTTCGTCTCACTGCTCGGCTATCTCGGGTTAGCCTGGGTAGTGATTGCGCTCCGTTTTGATGAAACGCTGCACAGCACCAGCGCCATCCCCTCGCCAAAGGCGATGGTGAGCCAATACCGTGCTCTGCTGACCTCGCGCTACTTTATGAGCTTTGCTAGCATCGGCTGGCTTAATTTTAGCTTGATGATCACCACGGTGTCGGTGATGCCATTTATTATGCAAGATCACATCGGCATGACCTCCGACGAATACGCAATGTGGGCGCTGATCCCAACACTGGGTATGTTGGCAGGGACGAGCCTGTGCAACCGAGTAAGACCGCTGATTGGCACCAAAAAGATGCTGCTGTTTACCCCCGCCTTACACCTCAGCGCAGCGCTATGGCTGTTCTTTTGCCCGGTAGAACCACTGTTTTTAATGTTGGGGCAACTGTTGATGATCTTAGGCAATGGTATTGCGCTGCCTTGCGCGCAAGCGATGGTGATGCTGCCCTACAAAAAGCAAGCGGGCGCGGCGGCGGCAATGTCGGGAGGCGGGCAAATGGTCGTCTCTGCGCTAGTGAGTATGACGCTAGTGCAGCTCGGTCTCAGTCAGGCTTGGCATTTATCGTTTGTCATCGCACTGTTTGCGGCGGTGACCCTGAGCAATATTTTGCGCGGGTTTGATGAAGTTGAGCGCTCAGCCGCAGCCGAGCGCTCTGCACAGTCCACCGATTGACTTAGCGCTATACGCCACCAAAGCAGAGGTATTTGATGTCGAGGTACTCATCCAGTCCCTGCTTGGCACCTTCTCTGCCGATACCGGACTGCTTTACGCCGCCAAATGGCGCCACTTCGGTAGAGATAATCCCTTCATTGATGCCAACCATGCCATAGTCCAGCGCCTCGGCGACCCGCCAAGCTCGGCCAATATGCTGAGTATAAAAGTAGGCGGCGAGACCATATGGCGTGTCGTTGGCCTGCTCAATTAACTGCGCCTCATCGTCAAAGGCGATGATGGGCGCGATGGGGCCGAAAATTTCATCTTGGACCAGTGCCATCGTGTGCTCAACATTTGTCAGTACCACTGGCGCCATAAACTGCCCGTCTAACGTCCGCGCTTTGTTGGCCACGACCGCGCCTTGCGCTTTGGCCTGTTCCACCAGCGACAAAAGCTTTTGTTTGGCTTCATGGGTAATGATGGGGCCTATCTCTACGCCTTCGTCGAGGCCATTGCCAACCTTTAACGCCTCCACTTTCGCAACAAATTTCGCCACGAATAAGTCGTAGATGTCACGCTGAACATAAAAGCGGTTGGCGCACACGCAGGTCTGCCCAGCATTGCGAAACTTAGAGGCGATAGCCCCATCTACCGCCGCATCTACATCTGCATCGGCAAACACGATAAAAGGGGCGTTACCGCCCAGCTCCATCGATGTGCGTTTAACGTCATGTGCGCTTTGCGCCAGCAAGGTTTTGCCCACTCGAGTAGAGCCAGTAAACGAGAGTTTGCGAATCAACGGAGAAGAGGTAAACCGTTCACCCACCTCTGGCGCGCTGCGCCCAATCACCACCTGAAACAGATCAGGGTGGATGCCCGCTTGATACGCCAATTTGGCCAATGCGAACGCGCTCAGCGGGGTGAGTTCAGACGGCTTAGCGATAAAGCTGCATCCCGCCGCCAACGCTGGCGCCGCTTTGCGAGTGATCATGGCAATCGGAAAGTTCCACGGCGTAATGGCGCAAGCCACGCCTACCGGCTGCTTTATGGTCACAATGCGCTTATCCCCACTTGGTGCGGGGATGGTTTCACCGTAGGCTCGCTTTCCCTCTTCTGCAAACCACTGAATAAAGCTCGCGCCATAGGCCACCTCACCTCGCGCTTCGGGCAGCGGTTTACCTTGCTCAAGCGTCATCAGGGTTGCCAGTGCTTCTTGGTGTTCAAGCAGCAAGGCATGCCAGGCAAGCAGGCGATTCGCCCGCGCTTTGGCGCTCAGTGCCGCCCACTCAGGCTGTGCCTTATGCGCGCGCCCGATGGCCTGCTCTATCTCTTGCGAAGTGCTAACAGGCACTACACCCACTGGCTCGCCTGTTGCAGGGTTATGCACGGCAAGCCCAGCGTCGGTGTCTGGTAAAAGAAATGAAATCTCGCTCGGATCAAGCCTATTTTCCATGATGTTCCCCTAACTTGACTATTCTTACTGATTGACAGTTCTTACTGACTGCGCTTGTCCACTGACAGCTCTTGTTCACTTAACGTATGGATTTTCACTCTAAGTGGATAAGAAAAAGGGTGCAAGCGCCCAGTTTCATGTGTAGCTTGAATTTCAAAGACATCATCCATTTTCAAAAGGAATAACAATGAGTTCAGAGATGATCGCCTTGACCCTAGCCGGTGTCGGGGTTCTAGGCTTAGTCTGTCAATGGGTCGCATGGCAACTTAAACTGCCGGCGATTCTATTTTTGTTGATTGCTGGATTGCTAGTGGGGCCAGTGCTTGGCCTGTTCTCACCCGAGCAAGCCTTGGGCGATCTGTTTTTCCCCATCATTTCACTGGCTGTTGCCGTGATTCTGTTTGAAGGCAGCTTAACCCTAAACTTCAAACAAATAAGGGGGATCAGTAAAAGTGTTTGGAGTATTGTCACCATAGGGGCAGTGATCTCTTGGATCATTACCTCGTTCACGACCCATTATTTGCTTGGCCTAGACTGGAGCATCGCCTTCCTCTTTGGCAGCTTGACGGTGGTGACAGGGCCAACGGTGATCGTGCCGCTGCTACGCACGGTCAGGCCAAGCTCACGCCTGGCCAATATTTTGCGCTGGGAAGGGATCTTAATTGACCCATTAGGCGCGCTGTTTGTGGTGATGGTGTATGAATTCATCGTCTCACAAAGCGAAGTGCACAGCTTAGCCGTATTCGGCACCATTTTGGTGGTCGGTTTTGGTTTGGGCATCGCAGCAGGCGTGTTGGTGGCCGCCATGATGCGCCGCCATTGGTTACCAGAGTATTTGCAACCGTTTGCCGTGCTGACCATTGTACTAGGGGTATTTGCCGCCTCCAATTATCTTGAACACGAATCGGGTCTTTTGACCGTAACCGTGATGGGCGTATGGCTTGCCAACGTCAAAGGCGTCAGCATTGCACACATCCTCCATTTTAAAGAGAACCTCACCATTCTCTTTATCTCTGGTCTGTTTATTCTACTCGCCGCGCGAGTGCAAGTGTCCGACTTTGAGCAGCTTGGTTTCGCGGCGTTGGTGCTGTTTGCCGTCATCCAGTTGGTGTCTCGTCCGGTGTCAATTTTCCTGTCCACGGCGCGCAGCCAGCTGTCGACCAAAGAGAAAGCCTTCCTCGCTTGGGTTGCCCCGCGCGGTATCGTTGCCGCTGCGGTCTCTTCACTGTTTGCCATTAAACTGACCTTTTTGGAGGTCGACGGCGCAAACTTGCTGGTGCCACTGATCTTTATGGTCATCATCGGCACCGTGGTGCTGCAAAGTGCCACGGCCCGCCCGATCGCGGCTTGGCTGGGTGTCGCAGAGCCTTCGCCAAGAGGCTTTTTGATTGTGGGTGCCAACGATGTTGCGCGCAAAATTGGTAAAGCGATTTCAACCTACGACTGCCGAATTCTGATGGCCGATTCCAACTGGGACTACGTACGCAAAGCGCGCATGGACGGGTTTGATAGCTACTACGGCAACCCAACCTCGAGCCATGCCGAAGACAACCTCGACCTGATTGGTATTGGTCAGGTGCTGGCGGTCACCCCCGACCAACATTTCAACTCTATTGCCAGTGTGCAGTTGGCGACCGACTTTGGCCATCGCAAGGTGTTTTGTCTGCATGAAAAGAAAAGCGATGAGTCACAAGATAAGCATACTCACAACTCTGAACACGCCTACTCCCTGCTGCTCGGTGGCACAGTCAGCTATAAAAAGTTGGCCAGTATGATTGGTCAAGGGGCAGAAATGAAGCACACCAAGATCAGTGATAACTTCACCTTTGAGGATTACAAGGCGCAATACAAAGACGCCACCGTAGTGCCGTTGTTTGTGGTCAATGTGAAAAACCGCATCCATATTGTCAGCCAGCCTGATGAACTCAAGCCCGTGGCGGGCGAAATCATGGTGTCACTGATCCACAGCAAAGAGAACAATCACAAAGACAGCACTCTCAAAGACAATAACGGCCGAGAGGCAAAAGCCGAGTAACGGCGCTCGGCGAAGCATCACACGCCAAGCCATAAAAAACCATCGCCCACCGATTTGGTGGGCGATGGCGTTTATGAATAACCGCTCGCTACAACCAGCGTTTGCGCCTAAAGACGTACAATAGCGCCGACGCGACACCAATCATCACGCCCCACAACACAAAATAGCCGTGCTCAAACCGCAGCTCAGGAATGTATTCGAAGTTCATTCCGTAGATACCGGCAATAAAGGTCAGCGGCACGAAAATCGCTGATACCACCGTCAATAGCTGCATGGTCTTGTTCAGTTGATGCGAACTCAGCGAGATGTAACCTTCAATCAAGTCGCCGCACAAGTCGTAGTACATAGAAGTTAAACTTTCGAGACGATCGAATTTATCAAACACATCACGGAAGCTGTGTTTCACCTCTGAATCGTTCATATCAATGAAGGCCAGCTCTTCTTCCATCACCTGATCAATCAACTTCACGTGGTAGGACTGCACGCGGTGAATTTTACGCAGATGGGATTTAAGCAAAATCAGTCGCTGCATCAGCTCATCACTCGATTGCGTCAGCATGCCATCTTCCAACTCACTGATTTCATCTTCCGCTTCTAACACCGCATCGGTAAAACGCTGCGCCGAGGCGTTCATGATTTTACTCAACAGCAAGCTTGGTGAACGCAAATACTTCGCCAGCGATTTGTGCGCCGCTAACGCTTCAATACCAAACGAGTGTTCCACACGGCGGGTGATCAGGATTTTTTCACCGACAAAACAGGCAAGCGCCATGGTTTTTAAATCGAGATGTTCTTCGACATGACTAAATCCGCGATAAAGCACAAAAGTATGCTGATCAAACTCTTCCACCTTAGGCGGACGGCGATCGCGCTGCGCATCTTGAATGGCTAATGGGTGGCAGCCTAGCTTAGCGAGAAGCTCGGCTTCCTGCTGAGCGGGCTCTGCATAAAAATCTAACCAAATGTGGCCACCTTGAGTTTGCCACTGAGTGATTAACTCCTCGCCGCCTTCGGACAACTGATGGTCATGTAGATAAAACGCTTTTAGCACTCTGACGCTCCTTAATTTTCACGCCCAACCGTGATTTTTTACGGTTAAAAAGTGAGTTGATAAAAAAAATCGAACAATTAACGGGATAAAACAAACATTATCTAATGCTGAAGGTTATCTAATACTATAGGGAAACAGCATCAGTGAATCCTCAATCAGCTCACGTTTGTGGCTGTTGGCCAAGTAAATCGCATAGATATCACGATGAAACGTCGGCGTATTGGGCACCAAATGCAGTTGCTGACGTCGCAACTGAGCAAAACACATCTGCCGCGGCAAGTACGCCGCCCCGCCCGCCTCGAGAATAAATGAGAGGGCAACATTGGGCTGCGTCATATGATGCCTTGGCGCGAGCTCTTCGCCAAAGTGATGGGAAAACATAGAGTTAATCGCATCACCGTAATCCACCATCACAAAGCTCTCTAGCTCCGACGCTTCCCTTACTGGCGTCGTACTGACCAACACCAAAGGGACAGTGCAGAGCTTTTTCGCCACGACTTCATCGGTATGTGGCGGCTCAAACAGAAACGCGATATCTAAGATTCGGTTGAGGACCCGTTTACGCAATTCCACCGATGAGTATGTGTGGGTGTAAAGATGGGCATCATCAATATTACGGTGAATTTTTTGTAACCAGTCATGCAGCACGATATCCCAAATGGACATCATGGCACCTAAAAATAGCTGCGAGCCATCGCTGTCTGTCACGCCGACTTCTTGCTTAATTTTGTGCCACATCGCCATCATGTCGTTGGCGTGCTTGACCATTTTATCGCCTTCTGCGGTCAGTTTTAGGCGCTTGTTAGCGCGATCAAACAGCATCACCCCCAACTCATCTTCAAGCTGTTTGATTCGGGAGCTGACCGCCGCCTGCGTCAGGTGTAAGTTCTGAGCAGACATCCGAATATGGAGCGTTTGGCTCACTTCAATAAAGGTCTTTAATAATTCAATCTTCATCGGCTTTGATAAATTTTTTCAAACAAACTGTAAGAAATATAGAGTTTTATTTATCGATTTTCAAAGACTACAGTTAAGTCACACAAACACAAAGGAGTGCCTCATGAAAATCGCTATTCTGTCTCGCAATAAAAAACTCTATTCCACTCAGCGTCTCGTCGAGGCGGGTATCGAACGTGGCCACGAAGTCGATGTGATCGACACTCTACACTGTTACATGGATATAACAAGCAGCCGCCCTACCGTACGTTATCACGGTGAAGAGTTGCCGCTGTACGATGCGGTGATTCCGCGTATTGGCTCTTCCATCACTTTCTATGGCACTGCGGTGGCAAGACAGTTTGAAATGATGGGCACCTTTAACGTCAATGAGTCGGTGGCGATCAGCCGCTCTCGTGACAAATTGCGCTCGCTACAATTGCTGTCTCGCAAAGGCATTGGTCTACCAAGAACAGGCTTTGCAAGCAAACCGGACAACATCAAAGACTTGATCAAAAACGTCGGCGGCGCACCGCTGGTCATTAAATTGCTTGAAGGTACCCAAGGCATTGGCGTGGTACTTGCGGAAACCTCAAAAGCGGCGGAGAGCATCATCGAAGCCTTTATGGGACTGCAAGCGAACATTTTGATTCAAGAGTACATCAAAGAGTCTGGCGGCGCTGACATTCGCTGTTTGGTGATTGGTGGACGCGTGGTTGCTGCAATGAAGCGCCAAGCGGCGGAAGGGGAGTTTCGCTCCAACCTGCACCGTGGCGGCTCTGCGGAGATCATTCGTTTGACCAAAGAAGAGCGCGAAACCGCGGTCAATGCGGCCAAAGTAATGGGCTTGAATTTCTGTGGCGTTGATTTGCTGCGCTCCAACAGCGGCCCGATGGTGATGGAAGTCAATTCCTCTCCAGGTCTAGAAGGCATTGAAAAAGCAACCAACCTCGATGTGGCGGGCAAGCTGTACGAATTTATTGAGAAAAACGCCAAATTTAACGCCAACAAGACGCGTGGCAAGGGTTAATAAGCATGACAGAACTGAAAATTGGCGCTCACACGATTAAGCCGGGCGAGCGTAAAAAGATTGCGCTGCCAGTAGCAAAGCTGTATACAGACGCCGAAGTTTCGCTGCCGGTGTATATCGTGCGTGGAAAACAGGCAGGGCCGACGATTTTCGTCAGTGCCGCGGTGCATGGTGATGAGCTCAATGGCATTGAAATTGTCCATCGCATCATCAACATGAAACGCTTTCGTGTCCTGCGTGGTACGGTGATTTTTGTGCCTATGGTTAACGTGCATGGTGTGATTCATCAAAGCCGTTATTTACCAGATAGACGCGATCTTAACCGCAGCTTTCCGGGCTCGCCTAAAGGGTCGCTCGCGGCTCGAGTCGCCAATATTTTTAAAACCGAAATCATCGACAAATGCCAATACGGTATCGATTTGCATACCGGCGCGATTCATCGCACCAACTTGCCACAGATCCGGGCTAACGTCGAAGATGAGGTGACCGCAGAACTCGCCAACGCCTTTGGTGCGCCTGTGGTACTGCACTCGGAAGAAATTGACGGCTCACTGCGCGATTGCGCCGCCAACTCGAATACCAAAGTCTTGGTGTATGAAGGAGGCGAAGCACTGCGCTTTGATGAGACCTCTATTCGTATGGGCACCCGTGGCGTGATTCGCGTCCTGCGCCATCTCAACATGGTCAGCAAAGGTCGCAACCAACGCAAAGGGGTCCCTGAGCCTGTGGTCGCTCGTGGCAGCCAATGGGTGCGCGGCAGTGCCAGTGGCATCGTCAGACATAAGTACCAGTTGGGTGACTACGTCAAGAAGGGCGATGAACTGGCTACCATTAGCAGTGCGTACGGTGAAAAATTGGCGGTGATTGTCGCGCCTCGCACAGGGGTCATCATCGGTAAGCAAAACATTCCTTTGGTTCAAGAAGGCGAAGCCATGTATCACATCGCCTATTTTGATGAAGATGAAAAAGCGGTAGCCGAACAGATAGATAAGCTGTCTGAAGACGTCGCCTCTAGAGAGATAAAAGAAGGTCTGTAATGAAAAGCAGCAACACAGAAAAAGTCATTATTGGTCGCTTAGAGAACATTTCCTTGCCTGAACTGGGCATTGATAATCTCACAGTGCGAGTGGATTCAGGCGCGCAAACCTCGTCCCTACACGTTGATCACATTAAGCTTATCAAAGTGAACGGTAAACCCGGTATTCAGTTTGATATTCACCCAGAAGTGCACGACGTCGACAAAGTGGTGCGATGCAAATCTGAGTTGTATGACCTGCGCAAAATCAAGTCATCCAACGGTATGTCAGAGCAGCGCTACGTGATTGAAACGATGGCCAAATTGGGCGAGTTAGAGTGGCCGATTCAAATCACGCTCACCGACCGCTCAGACATGACTTATTTGATGTTGCTAGGCCGCCAAGCGATGGGCAAACGCTTTTTAATCGACCCTGCGCAGGTATTTTGCGGGTCTAGCATACAGGAGTAGAACACTATGTTTGAGCAAGCCATTTCATGGTTAGAAATGACGCTCTTTACCTTTAACGAACAACCGATCACCTTGTGGGCCATCTTGATGGTCCCTACTTGGGTGGTGGTGAGCTTGTGGATCGCGAAATTGATGATCAAAGCGGTTTCATCAAGGCTGGCGTCCAATGGCAAAGATCCCAACATCATCCATTTGATTGAGCGGATTTTGTTTGTGATTGCCCTTGGCATGATCTTCCTCACCACCTTGTCGATGCTCAACATCCCGATCACGGCGTTTGCGTTTCTCTCCGGTGCCATTGCGATCGGTTTTGGTTTCGGCGCCCAAAACATCATCAACAACTTCATCAGTGGTTGGATTTTGATAGGCGAAAAGCCGATTCGAATCGGCGACTTTCTTGAAGTGGAAGGCGCAAAGGGCACGGTGGAGCAAATCAACACCCGCTCGACCCGTATTCGCCGTGTCGATGGCGTGCATATGTTGATCCCAAACAGCAAGTTGCTTGAAAATACAGTGATCAACTGGACGCTACGCGATGAACTGGTGCGCGCGTCGGTTGTCGTCGGTGTGGCATACGGCAGTGATGTTCGCTTGGTCGAAAAGCTGATGCGTGAGATCACCACCAGCAATCCAAAGGTGCTGCCTAAACCTGAACCCAAAGTCTTTTTCCAAGACTTTGGCGACAACGCGCTGATCTTTGAATCCTTCTTCTGGATTCACTCGCAAGTTGAAGGGGGCATCCGATCCGTCTCAAGTGAGATTCGCTTCGAGATTGACGCCGCGTTTAACGAGCACGGCATCACCATCGCCTACCCGCAGCGTGATATTCACCTCGACGGGGCCATCAAAATAGTGCGAGAGCCGCGTTAAATGGCAAGGAAGGGAGCGTATTGCTCCCTTCCTAATCTTTTGAAAATGTTCACTTAACACAAAGAGCCAGCGCCGCCGCAACGTTTCTCGCCGTCAGCTCCACATTAAAGGCGGCTTCTTTTAGTGCAGTAGGAAGATCGGTGGCGCCGAGTACGACGCTGAACACGGCATCAAGCCCATGTTGATGGACAATCGCGCAATCTTTGGCAAGACTACCAGCAATACCGATCACAGGAATATCGTAGCGTTTGGCGGCTTTAGCCACACCGATGGGGGTTTTACCATGAATGCTTTGGCTATCGATGCGTCCTTCACCTGTAATCACCAAATCCGCACCTTGGAGGTGAGAATCAAGCGCCAGCGCTTGCATCACAATATCAATGCCGGGTGTCAGCTTCGCATGAAGCACGCCCAGTAACGCCGCCCCTAGACCACCAGCGGCGCCCGCTCCGGCCTGATGTTTGACCATAGCCCCAGTGGTGCGCTCAATGATGTCAGCATAATGCGCTAAGTTGTCATCTAGCTGCTTCACCATCGCTGGTGTCGCCCCTTTTTGCGGACCGAACACAGCAGAAGCGCCAAGCTCACCACACAGTGGGTTGTCCACATCGCACGCGACGTTAAGCTCCACCTGAGTCAAGGCAGGATGGAGTCCACTGAGGTCAAGGCAATCTAGCTCACGCAACGCACCGCCACCGAATGCGATCTCATTGCCTTGTCTGTCCAGACAACGCGCGCCAAGCGCCTGCAACATGCCGACTCCGCCATCGTTGGTCGCACTCCCACCAATACCAATGATGATGGACGTGACGCCCTGTGCGATGGCAGCGAGAATCAGCTCTCCCGTTCCATAGCTGGTGGTGGTAAGCGGATTGCGATCCTCTGCGGCAACGAGGTGAATGCCCGATGCCGCAGCCATCTCTATCACCGCAGTGCGGCCATCACCCAGCAATCCATAAAACGCCTCAACAGGCTCACCCATCGGGCCGGTTACCACGACGGGTACAATGCTGCCTCCCGTGGCGTCAACCAGCGACTGCACTGTGCCCTCCCCGCCATCGGCCATCGGCAGCTTGATGTAATTCGCATCCGGCCAAACGGAGCGGCAGCCTCGCTCAATCGCATCAGCGACCTCCATCGCGGTTAAGCTTTCTTTAAATGAATCTGGAGCAATCACTACTTTCATCGGTTTTCCTATTTCGCCAAGCACAAATGAGTATCACCAGTATAGAATGGCTTGAACGCCATTAAATTGGACATTTTTACAATAAAACCAAAAAAATAATGCTGATTTATTGTATCAACAAACAATTTTTGCTTGCAGCGCAAGGTAAAGCGCCACTTTATCCTCGAGGCAAGAAAGTCGTTTATCAGTGAGTACTTCCACTTTCTCTAGACGGTAGCGCAGCGTATTTTTATGAATATCCAACATTTGGCACGTGCTCATCGCATCCTCATTGTGCTCAAAATAGGTGCGTAGCGTATGTAGCAGCACGCCCTTACGATCTTTGGCTATTAGACGCTCAATCGGCTCTACAAGCTGATGCTGATGCCAGGACGATTGTCGTAAACTCGCCACCAATGCCGCCAAGGCGTGTTGATGATAAAACTGGATGGACAGAGACTCAGAAGTGGCGATAAACAGCAGTGATTGAGCGCTGAGATACGAGCGCTTAAGACCATCTAGCCCTGGATAGTAGTGCCCAACGCTCAACCGAGCGGAGTAGCCGCTATCACAATGGCGCTGGATGCACTGCTCAATGGTCTGCCATCGCCTCAAACATGCATGTTCCTCACGAGATTTATCCCAGAGCTGAGCCTTAACTTGCGCAGGCACCAACAAGACAATCTCATCCGGTGCATCAGGCATCAGGCCAATTAATGCGTCACGCTGAGTATGCTCTAAATCCGCAATGAGCGCTTGAATCGCCTCTAGCGACAAAGGCGTTGGCACCGTTGAGCTCACTTTGAGGATCAATGCAAGACGTGGCTGACGCAAATCAATGGTAAGCCGCTCGGCAATCGTCGCCAATTGCCCTTCTTGAACATTTGGCGCTCCTAGTAATTGCTGCAGGAGTTTTTCTCTATGGCGATTATCCCATTGCAGTTCCGCCACCAAAGCGGCTTGCTCAATGACCATTTCCGCCGTCATTTTGACTAACTCAGCGTAATAGCGTACCTCTTGGGGTTCTCCGGATAAGCCGACTACGCCAATCAATTGTCCACGATAACGAATCGGTAAATTGATCCCTTGTTTAACCCCCACTAACGCCTTAGCCATCGAACTATCCACTTCGACCGCACGTTGCTCTTGCAGTACCAATAAGGCGCCTTTATGAGAGCGATGAAGACGACTCTCGTCACTCGAACCAATGACGATGCCACATTCATCCATCACATTGACGGGATAAGGCAAGATGGACGAGGCGCGCTCAACAATATGAAGCGCGATGGCAGGGGTTAATTGCATCGGCATACTCTTTGGTTGTCCGTCATCTAAGATTCCAGTTGCTGCTGCCACTCTTTAAGCAGAGCGGTCAGCGCTTCACGCTGCGAAACGTTCAGCCCTTCGACAAGGCGATGCTGAAGGGCCACGTGCTCGTCGAGCAAGGCATCAATCACAGTGCGCCCACGCTCCGTCAATTCAACCGCAACGCTGCGTCTATCTTGCTCACTGTGAATACGTACGATCAAGCCTTTACTTGTGAGTTTATCAAGACGGTTGGTCATCGCCCCAGAGGTCAGCAGCATCGCGTTGATAAGCTCAGAAGGAGTCAAACGATACGGCGCGCCACTGCGGCGCAGGGTGGCCAAGACGTCGAATTCTCCCAATTTCAAGTCATACTGCTTGTGCAATTGAGCCAGCGCCGCTTCGATCTGCTTCGCAATGCGCAATAACCGCCCCATCATGGCCATCGGTCCTGTGTCGAGATGCGGTTTTTCTGTCGACCACTGCTGGGTCAAGGTGTCAATGACATCCACCGGGGTGCCTCTTCATTATTCTGACATGCGGATTTACCTTAACATAAAGATACTTTACAAGCACGGTGAATAGGCGTATGGTCCGAGCCAATATCTTAACGTAAAGATAAATTAAATGAATATATTGCTTGCCATGATCCCTGCATTTTTTTGGGGTACCACTTACGCCGTGACACAGTTCGCCCTTACAGACTGGCCGCCTTTGCTGCTTGGCGCATTGCGTGCGCTGCCGGCTGGGCTGTTATTGCTTGCAATAAAGCCGAGCTGGCCTAAAAGAGGCGAATGGCGAGTACTGGCTCTACTCGGAACGGTCAACATCGGGCTGTTTTTCAGCTTGATTTTTGTCATGGCACTGCGATTGCCGTCTGCAATTGCCGGTGTTGGCATGGTCTCTGTTCCTGTGTTTGCGCTGGGGTACGCTGCGCTCGTTCATAAAATCAGACCGACCTTGCTGCAATCGATTTGCGGCGCATCCTTGATCATGCTTGCGTGGTGGTTGTTCGATCCCAGTGCGATTGTCCTAGATCCGGTTGGCTTGCTCGCCATGATGGGCGCTATTTTATGCATAGTAACAGGCAGCGCGTTGACCAAATCTTTGGGCAATCGCATCCACTGGTGGAAAGTCCTGACATGGCAATTACTCATTGGGGGTGGTGTACTCACCGCAGCGGCGCTGCTCCACAGTGTCTCATCCCCGGAGCAGTACGCCCCCGTCATTGAGCATTTTTCAATGAGCAATGCACTCGGGTTACTCTGGGTAGTCGGTCTGAATACGGCGTTTAGCTACGCCATGTATGTCTGGCTGCTACAAAGAATGACTGTGGTGGATTTTACTTTTGGCGGCATTGCCAATCCGGTCGCAGGCATCGTTTCAGGGATGATACTGCTTGGTGAATCCTTCACTCCCTTTCAGTACAGCTTAATGCTGGGCATGATCATTATGTCACTGCTTCCTCAAGCGGTCTCGGCACTAGCGCACGATAGAAAGCGTGTCGCATAATCGACGAGGTTTACACTGTAAACCGGTTAGACATATGACTCACTCGCATGCAGAATAGACAAAACAACCTTTTATTGAGGAGCTACAATGAGTCGTAAACAATTTTGGATTTCAGCCCTACTGTCATCCTTCACAATGGCGTTTATCATGTCTGGGCTGCTGTCTGGCTACAATTTGGGCTTTAACGCCACCTGGCCCGCCGCTTGGATGAGAGGCTTTACCTTGGCGTGGCCATGCGCTTTGGTCTTGAACCTCACGGTACTGCCACAAATTCGCCGCTTATCAGCCTGGTTGGCCACCTCACAGGCATAAAAAAACCGAGCCAAGCTCGGTTTTTGTTACTCTATTCGTCTTACTCGTCGATTACGACAATTCAGCGTTGTGGTAAACCTGCTGAACATCGTCACAATCATCAAGCATATCAAGGAACTTTTGGAATTTCTCCGCATCCTCACCACTGACTGGCGTGTGCGTCTGCGGTACGAAAGTAATTTCCTCAACATCCAAAACTAAGTCTGGGAACGCTGCGCTCAATGCCGTTTTGGTTTTGAAGAACTCGGTATGAGGTGCGAACACTGTGATCACGCCATCTTCCAGTTCTACGTCAGTGACGTCCACATCTTCCATCATCAAGGTCTCTAGGATGACCTCGTCGTCATCACCTTTAAACTGGAACACCGCTTGATGGTCGAACATGTGTGATACTGAGCCTTCCACACCGATTTTCGCGCCTGTTTTCACAAAGCACTGGCGAACATCTTGGAAAGTACGATTGCCGTTATCAGTCAAACAGTCAACGATAACGCTCGTGCCACCCGGACCGAAACCTTCGTAGCGTGCAGGTTGGTAATCTTCACCGCCACCGCCGCTGGCTTTATCTAGCGCTTTATCGATCACGTGCGCAGGAACTTGGTCCTTTTTCGCTTTAGCAATCAAATGCTTAAGCGACAGGTTCATGTCTGGGTCTGAACCGCCGTTTTTTGCACACACGTAAATTTCTTTACCGTATTTGGAATAAACTTTAATTTTTGCGCCTGCAGTTTTCGCCATTGAGGCTTTGCGCACTTCAAAACTTCTTCCCATCGGGATGTTCTCTCTAATTTCAATTTAACGCGAAGGATTTTAGCAAAATGCGAGGGCTTTTCAATTTCTCGCCTTGCTGAGAAATGGGGTCATAACACGCCCATTACTCGCTTATATTTGGCTACAGAGTCTAAGAAGAACGCTTTCTCGTTCTCGTCTTTGATTTTGGCCGCTTGCTGATTCACTTCATCAGGGCCAGTTTTGGCCTCACGGAGCTTCCAAACCAAAAATGATGCTTGTTTATCAAGCTCAACCTTGTTTTTTTCTTCGGCAGGAAGGTTCGACAGGTTAATCGACATAAATCACGCTCAGTTTCTGTAAAAATATGGAGTGGGAATATACCACACACCAGCGAGCAAAGTAGAGTCTCAATCACCTCGCTCACCCGCCGAGATCAAAAAACAGCGCTCTTTTGGCAAAAACTAAGGGCGGCACTATGGCCGCCCTTAACTAATTAGGGGATTGCTTAATGAAGTAAGCCAAGTTCTTTCGCTTCTTCAATCGATAAGCCGCTTTCACGTATCTCTCTCAATGCTTCAATACGTCTACGTGCCTCGGCAGATTTGACTGCCTTGGTTGGCTCTTTTGTTTCTACTTCTTCCGTGAAGTCCCACTTACCGGCAATATGAGTCATTTCATCATGGTCAATAGAATTGATGGACATAGTAACCTCCGAACAAACCATGCTAGGGACGCTTAATCTGTAGCAAATACGCCTATCCCTTGTTAAGAATTTTAGCGTCAGAATGTGATTGCGCTAATAGTTCGAACACTCTTACCGATTATTTTATAAATAGCCTTTGCAGGGCAGAAAAACTAGCGATACATTTAAATGATTACCCTTAAGAAAAGTCAGGCGATCCAGCTCTCATTTTTTCTAAGGTGTGCCCTACTCTCTCCCTCTGCCACATCCAACTCTCCGCACTCCCGAAGCGTAACAACGGGCTGACTCCATCCTGAGACCAAGGTTTATCCAAACAAAAAGATTCAAGCGAAGCGGTGTCAGTACCGAGATTTCAATCTTGGGAAGAATGATCAAGGGATGTCGGTAATCTTGCACTGTGATCCGAAAGCATGATCAAGGAGATGAAGGTCGCGCGGGCGCTTAAGAGAAGCTGCGTAAAAGGAGAAATAGGGGATCAACAGGCAAAAAAATAGCGAGTTCATCGAACTCGCCAAATATTCAGAATGAATGTAACAATATGAGCCAATCTATCAGAGATAATCCTATCTCTCATTCATCAGAAAGGACAAAAGGTTGTCTATTCGGGATAAATAATAGCCAAGCTCGGCGCGCTTTATGTCAGTAAAGTGTCAGGGTAATGTAGTGATAGTGTCCAATTGTCAGACAAGGCCGCAAACTACACCGCCACTTCATCTAATGCGCGGAATACGGTCTCATCCAGATGCCCTTCATGGACTTGTTTGCACACTTTTCGGCGCACGGCGAGGCCCGCAATCAAGCGTTCGATCGACAAGTGCTTGTTTTCACTTTGGCTGTTGTACAACTCGACCATTTTACTCAAAGTCTCGTATGGGATGACCTCTTCACCGACCCGCAGGTAATCAAGCTTGTCAATGAGCTCCAGACACTCTTCTTGGATGGAGTTATGGGAGTGCCCTGTCATCGCCGCTAACGCCGTTATAGAGCGTTCTAGAGCCTCTGGAGAGGTATATTTGGAGAGAGTAATGGTGATCTCATCGGCGTTGATCTCAACTAAGTGCTTACGCTGTTTTACCCGACGGCCCAATTTGCCTTTTGCCGCGCGCTCTTTACGTTGGATAGGCTCGAATTCGCCATCAATGATCTGCGACATCTCATCAAGCTGTTGGCGTGTGACCATCTCATTACGTAGCGGGTTGGGCAGCGTCGGCGCCATGTTGCGCTTACCCGCGTTGGTGGTACGTGCACGCGAATAACGCAGCACTTCTTCAGCATCGCATTTGATGTCGAATTCGTAATCTTTGATCTTGTCGCCTTCCGCGATCGTGCGGATCGTTAAGTGATAACCCCACAAATTGACCACAAACAGATCGTCACTGCCCTTCCCTTCCGAGAGTTTTTTCAGCTCTCGGATCAAATCCATTGAAAAACGGCGCCACTCAATGTTGCGCGCAAGCTTTTGATTTAGCTCGCTTAAGAGCATTTGATCTGTGTGTCGACGAACCATACGGCTACGGAAATAGCTGTACAGCTGGAAGACCAAGGTATGCTGCTTCAGAATTTCAGGTGGGAACAAGAAGAAATAGTCACGCGTGAGCAGTTCTTCGTAGAACGACGGCTCCCAAACCAAGATGTAGAGGTTCGGTTTAATGCGAATTTCGCCGTCAGCGCCCTCTGTAGGTGCCTCTTCCGATGCGGTAATGGTTCGGGCCAAGAAACGAAAACGATCGCTCTTAAAGCCTTCTGGCATGTTCTCGCTCAGCCAGCGGCCGGTGAGTTCGTGTAACTGAAAGTCGGTAAACTCGATTCTATCGATGCTGTCACGAATGGAGTCTCGTGCAGGGCCGCTGTCTTTTTTGCCACGCAGCGACAAAATGTCGGTGATGTAGAGTGGCGTTTTGTTAGGCACGTGCGTTGCATCGAGTTGATATTGTTGCTGGTGGTGCTCATGGTATTGCACGGTTAAGGTGAACAGCGCAAAGAGCGTCATCAGATCATCCACCGTCATGATGTTTTTTGATGATCGTGTTTCGATCACTGCACGCGTACCTGAGATCGACACCATGCTTTTTTGGTACTGTTTGCGCGTTCTGGGCGGCGCTAGGGCTTGATCGATAATGCCCGCCCAGTTGGTAGGCGATACCACAAACTGATCCGCCTCATCTTTCATTGCTGGGGGAATATTCAAGCCATGCTCATTGAGCAAGCGTTTGTTCACTTGAGTTTGAGCCAGTGCCTTAGAGCGTTTTTGTTTCTCACTTTGCTTCACCGATTCCGTGACCAAGCTGGTGGCGCCCAACACGGAAATCAACTGGTTTGGGTTAACAAAGCGATGGAGCATGGTTTTGCCCGCTAGTCCTTCTTCAAAACGCACTGGTACCTGCAAAAAAAGGCCGATGTTGACTGCGGCGCGTAATCGCTGCTGAATGGCTGCTCGTGTGACTTGCCCATCTGTTGCATCGATCAACTCAGTGGTTGAAACCAAACCATCTTTGCTGCTGAATCCTCGTAGTGAGATGAGGTTGAGCAGTTCGACAATACTTTTCGTCACCCCTTTGAAGTGTTGGTATTGTTCTATCCAGTGGACAGCCGTTTCAGACACCTCAAATAAATGGCCATCCTTGTGGCTTCTTGGGGCTTTGATCAGTATTTTTTCGTCAGAACTCATGATTAGATCCGTATCACACTAGCCGTAATATCGCTATAGTTCCTGAAGAATAAAGAAAAAAAGATCATAAATAAAGAAAAAATTAAAGGTTTTTAAATAACTGATCTTTTTGATTTATTTGATCTATATTGGTTATATGATCTTATGATCTGGCCGTCAGTTGTCTTCTAAGTCATTGTTTATTGGCGCGTTATTTTTTCTGACTTGGAAAGCATGATCATGTAAAAGACGAAAGCATGATCATTAAGTTATTGAAAGCATGATCAAAATATCCAAGAACCATGATCATGTGGTTTCTGAATCAATGATCATTGGGCTGGCAGAAGCATGATCATCACTCTCTCACACGTTATCCACAGAGCGAATAGTTAAGTGTCAATAAGCGGCGGTTTATTGGTTGTGCTGAGCGCTCTGTGATACCGAAAACATGATCAAGGCAACGCCATTTCTGCTGATGTTTTTGAGCAGTGTCGCTTATTTCGCTCAGATTTCCACCGTTTATTGTCCATCATCGCATTTGAACGACAACCTCGGCCAACTTTGCTCTCAACGGCTTCTATGACGATGTAGCTCGAAAGCATGATCAAGTGATTCGTGTTTCTTCCCATATTCTGTGCCTGTCAATCTGATTTATTGGCTAAACACCGCTATTTTGGCATGAGTTCTTATTCCATCTGCATTTGTCCGTAAATAAACCTCTATTTTACATGCTTCCTAAGCATCAATTCACTTGATCATTGATCCGATCATTTGCGATGAAAGATCGCGAGGTTCAATTGATGAGATTTAGGGTTTGTTACCTTGATCATTGTTCCAGTTTCATCGATTTGGAGCGAAAGCATGATCAAGTGATGTCCCTTGATCATCGTTTCGAATACTCAACCGCTGGATCCGGTTGAGTTATGATGGTGTTGCGAGAGTTATTATCACTCATTCTGCTCACGTAAACGGCTTCGTACCGCAACGCGAGTGAGG
>NZ_JCBDGH010000050.1:0-15368 GCF_059833955.1 Vibrio sp. R15-SG3-ISO1A | reverse complement strand
TGCCGTAGAGCAAACCACCGTACAGGTGGTTGAGCTTAAAAGCCCTTCCTCGCAAACCCTCAAGCACTTTAATGGCATCATCAGCTCGCAAAATAGCGCTGGGCTGTCGTTTCGCGTGGCTGGCACCATAGAGACGCTGCTGGTCGATGAAGGCGACTTCGTTGAAAAAGGCCAATTGCTCGCCAAACTGGATAAGCATGACTACCAAGTCGCGCTTGAGGAGTTAGAAGCGAAGATGCTGGAAGCTAAGTCAGCGCACGCTCTTGCCAGCAATGAACTGAAACGGGTTAAGCAGGCGCGCGCCGATGATGCGATCGCCAGTGTCAATCTTGATCGTGCCATGAGTGCGTATGAGCGTTCGGCGGCGATGGTCAAAGTGGTGGAGAAGAACATTCAGCGCGCTCAAGACGCGCTGCGTTACACCGAGTTGCGCGCCCCGTTTTCTGGGCTAGTGGGCCGTATTGCGTATGATGAATTTGAGCAAGTTCTACCGGGCGCGGCAGTGATTGGCTTGCAAACCCCTAACGCGCTGCAAGTGGAAATTGATGTGCCGGAAAACTTGATCAACTCAATCAATACTGGGCAAGAGGCGACATTGAGCTGGTACGGCAGCGAGGCTCAGCGTGCGGCCAAAGTGACCGAAATAGCACCGTTTCCTCACCTTATTAAACAAACCTACACGGTCAAACTTGCGCTGTCTGAGCCAAGTGACGAACTCTTTATTGGTAAATCTGTTGTTGTGTCGACCACTAACGCTCAGCAGGTACCGGCTTACTGCTTGCCTTACTCGGCCTTGGTGGGCGAGCAAGACACACTGCACGTACACCTCATCCGTGATCAGAAGGTTGAGAAGCGCGCTGTCGCCGTTCGTTCACTCAATGCCAATACGGCATGTGTTGACGGACAACTCTCGGTAGGTGAGCAGGTGGTGGTGAGCGGAACACACTATTTGTCTGATGGACAAAAAGTGGTGAATGTTCTGGTTCGAGCAGATTAAGGGTGAGATGCAAGCATGATGAATCTAGCCGAATTTGCCATTCGACAGCGCACCTTTGTGCTGTTTTTTACTGCGTTGAGCGTGATTGCCGGTCTATTTTCCTATTTTGATCTTGGCAAGCTCGAAGATCCCAGTTTTACTGTCAAAACCGCCGTGGTGGTAACGCTTTATCCTGGTGCGAGCGCTGAAGAGGTCGAGCAGCAAGTCACCGACACCATAGAGACCAAGCTGCAAGAAATCGGCGCGTTGGATAAGCTGCGCTCCATTTCTGTTCCGGGGCGTTCGATGGTGTTTGTTGATCTACACGAGTCAACCAATTCCAAAGCGTTACCTCAGCTTTGGGACTTGATGCGTCATAAGATCAATGACGTCAAATTGCTGCTGCCATCCACTGCGCAGATCAGCATAGTGCAAGACGAGTTTTCAGAAGTCTACGGCATGCTGTTCGCCATTCATGGCGACGACGCCAAACCGGAAGAGCTGCGTCGCTACGCCGAGACCTTGCAGCGCCAACTGAAAGCCGTGTCTGGTATCAAAAAGATTGAGCTACACGGCGTGCAAAAGCGCGTGGTGCACATTGATATGCCCGATGAGCGCTTGGCGCAGTATGGATTGTCAGTGACTCAAGTTTTGAATCAACTCAACGCACAAAACACGACTTTTGATGCTGGCAGTTTTGATGCGGGTTCACAGCGTATTCGCGTGGAGCAGAGCAGTGAGTTTCAATCCATCGATGACATTCAAAATTTGGTGATCAAAGGCGGCGTCAGCGAGCTGAGCACGGGTTTGATTCGCTTGGGCGATGTCGCGGATGTGACGATGGGCTATTTAGAGCCGGCACTCACTCAAAGCCGTTTTAACGGCGAACAAGCAGTGACCTTGGCGGTGAGTCCGGTTGATGGCATCAACGTTGTCGCGCTTGGAGATACCATCACCGAGATGATCGCGCAATTTAATGCTGAACTGCCTCTGGGTGTGAGTGTATCCACCGTCGCTTATCAGCCAGAAGAGGTACAGAAGTCGATCGATGAGTTCGTTGGCAACTTGGCCGAGAGCGTGGCGATTGTCTTCATCGTGTTGCTGGTCTTTATGGGCTTTAAAAGTGCGGCGATTGTTGGCGGTAGCTTGATCCTGACCATTCTGCTGACCTTGATTTACATGAACGTGCGTGAGATTGATTTGCACCGCGTCTCACTTGGCACCTTCATTTTGGCGCTCGGTATGTTGGTGGACAACGCGATAGTGATCACCGATATGATGATTGTCAAAATCAACAAAGGCGTGCATCGCACTGTTGCCGCGATGGAGTCGTTCAAAGAGACCGCCATCCCTCTGCTTGGCGCGACCGTGATTGCCATCATGGGCGCAAGTCCTGTGGTGTTCTCCCAGACGGATGCGGCGGAATTTGCAGAGTCGGTGTTTGACATCATCGCAGCCTCATTGCTGCTCTCTTGGCTAGTCGCCATGGTGTTTACCACCTTGATGTGTTGGTTGTTTATCAAACCCAGTAAAAAAGCGCAGCAGGGCGAGGGCAGCAGTCATCGATTGGCAAAGATCACTTATTGGATTGTCGATAACCCGAAAAAGGCGTTGTCAACCCTAGTGCCAACTATTCTCGTGACGATTGCGTTAGTGCCATTTGTTGGATTGAACTTCATCCCGCAATCGGATCGTGAAATCGTGTTCCTGGATTACTGGCTACCGAACGGTGCGAAAGTCGAGCAGACCTCCAGTGATATGCGCCAAATCGAGCAATGGCTGCTCGCTCAGCCTGAAGTCGAAAGCATTTCGACGGCGGTGGGCGCAAGCGTGCCGCGCTTCTCAGTGACGGTGGAACCGGAGCCATTGGATGCGGCTTATGGGCAGATCCTCATCAATACGCACGATTTTCACGGCATTAAAGATCTGGTCGCTCGCGGTGATCGCTACCTTGCGGAGCAGTTCCCGAATGCGCAGCCACGTTTTCGCGCCTTGAAGCTCGCGACGTCTGATAAGTTTGCCGTCGAAGCGCGCTTCTCAGGGCCAGATGCCAATGTGCTGCATGAGTTATCTGAGCAGGCTCAGGTGATTTTTGCTAGCCACCCAGACGCACGTTATGTGCGTGATGATTGGCGTCAGCAGACGCAAGTGATGAAGCCGGTCATCAATCAAGACAAAGCGCGCCGCGCCGGTATTAACCGTGCCGACATTGCGCTGGCGATGAAACGTGCATCCGACGGGTTGACGGTCGGCATGATGGCCCTCAACGACGAACTGATCCCCATTCAAGTTCGCGCGACAGAGCGCACTATGGCGTCGCTCGAAACCTTGCCAGTGAAATCGATTCTTGGCTTGCACACTGTGCCGCTTGGTCAGGTGGTGGATGGTTTCGAATTCTACCCAGAGGAGTCGATGATTTGGCGTCGCGACCGAGTGAAAACCATCACAGCGCAAGCGGGTGTCGCTCGCCATGCCACGCCAGCCCAAGTGCGTGACGCGGTGAAAGATCGCATTGAGGCAATTGAACTGCCAGACGGTTACTCCATGGAGTGGGGCGGTGAGTATTACGATGAGCACAAAGCGGTGACTGATATTTTGATGCAACTGCCTAAGGCAATGATCATCATGATCATCATCTTGGTGGCGATGTTTAACGGTTTTAAACAGCCGATCATCATTCTCGCGACCATTCCACTGGCTGCAACAGGGGCGGTGTTCTCGCTGGTGGCATTTGATAAACCGTTTGGCTTTATGGCGCTGATTGGTGCGGTCACCTTGACCGGTATGATCATCAAAAATGGCATTGTCTTGATGGATCAAATTGAGCTTGAGCGCAAAGCGGGGCTTGGCTTGGCCGATGCGGTCAAAACCGCGACGCTTAACCGCACCATGGCGATCTCGATGGGCGCGTTGACTACAGCGCTAGGCATGATTCCGCTGATGAGCGATCTGCTGTTTGACCAAATGGCAGCCACCATTATCGGCGGTCTAGCCGCGGCTACCGTGCTGTCACTGATGGTGATGCCTGCGGTGTACATGCTCACCACCAAAGACGAACCGACGCGCGGCGATGACGCGTTTAACTTCGATACCCAACCAGCAGGGCAATGATCATGATGACACGTTTTACTTTCAAACTGCTGCCTGTTGCGATGGCGTTATCGCTCTCGGCCTGTGCAGTCGGCCCCGATTATCAAGCGCCAAGTATGACCTTGGCCGAGACTTACCTCAACGCCGAGCACAGTGAGCAAGCAACCCAAGATTTGTGGTGGCAATCCCTCGGTGATGAGACGCTCAATCAATTGGTGGCACAGTTGCAGCAGCAAAATATCCACCTGAAAACGGCAGCAGAGCGCATCCAAATGGCGAATGCGTACCAAACCATTGTGGAGTCGTTCAAAGTGCCCACCGTCAATGTGGGTGCAGGGTACTACAACTACCAGTTCAGTAAGAACGATTCGGCGCTCGGCCCGATCCTTAACCCGCTTGGTCAGAGTGTGCCGGGGCTCGACAACATTGCTCCGGGGCTCGGCTCGATGACCTTGATGGACAATCAACATGACGGATTCGCTTTAGGCGCGAATCTCTCATGGGAGTTGGATCTGTTTGGCCGCATTGATAAGCAATCGGAAGCGGCGAAAATTCGTGTCGAACAAGCCGAGATCTACCGTGAAGGGTTGAATCTGGCGCTCAGCGCGGATCTGATTCACAACTACTTGCAGTATCGCGGCGCCCATCAGCGCAAGCAATTGGCGCTTGAGAACATTGAGGATCAAAAGAAGACCCTCAAGTTGGTGACGAGTGTGGTGAACAGTGGCTACGGCTCGGCGCTTGACCAATCGCAAGCCGAAGCCATGCTGGCGGCCACGCAGGCGATCATTCCGCAGTTAGAGATCGCGGAGCAGGTACATAAGCATCGCATGGCGATTTTGCTCGGTGTGCCGCTGACTCAAATCGATACCCAGTTAGCGACGCATCAGGATGTGCCTGAGCTGCAAGGTTTGATTCCGGTTGGTTTACCGTCGGAACTGCTGACCCGCCGCCCGGACATTCGTATCGCGGAGCGTGATATGGCCGCCATCAATGAGGAGCTTGGCGCGGCGATGGCCAATCGCTATCCGAAGTTCTTTATTACTGGCACCCCGGGTGTCTCTGCTGGCAGCTTTGATGATCTGTTTAAAAGTGATTCCTTTGGTTGGGCGGGCAGTGCCGGCGTGAGCTGGAACGTATTTGATGGCGGACGCGGCAAAGCGAATGTAGAGATTCAGGAATCTCGGTTGAACAACGCCGCGCTTCGCTACGAGCACACGGTCAACAGTGCGATTGCTGAAGTGGACTCGACGCTATTTGCCTATGGCCGCAGCCAACAAAACCGCGATCAAATTGACATTGCGATGCAGGCGACCGATCGGGCGCTGGATAAAGCCAAGTCACTCTATCGCGCGGGGCTGATTGACTACATTGCGCTGCTGGACGCCCAGCGTCAGCACCGCGTGATGCAAGATCGTCAAGTAGCCGCCAAGCTACAAGCGGCGCAAGCGACCGTGGCGGTGTACAAATCGCTCGGTGGTGATTGGTCGGTGCAATAGCGCGGGTAAACCTAACCATTAATCAAAGTCTTACTGCTCGATGAGTACTGGTCCTCCTCATGGGCAGTGAGGCTTTCTTCTCCAAGGAATTGACATGAAACCCAACGCTTGGGTAGTGTGCAGCGCCATTGCTTTGGCTGGCTGCTCATCGATCCCCGAAAAAACCAACCAACCACTGACGAGTTCGGCTGAACCGCGTTATACGGTGAGCGAAAAAATGGCCACGCTGCCAGACAATACGGTGGTGTTGCTGAGCTTTTCTGGCGGTGGCACTCGTGCAGCGGCGTTTTCCTACGGTGTCATGAAAGGACTGCGTGACTACCGCTATGAGTACCAAGGGCAAACCCATCGCTTGCTCGATCAGGTTAACGCCATCAGCTCTGTCTCTGGCGGCAGTTTTACCTCTGCCTATTACGGCTTGTACGGTGAGGCCATTTTTGACGATTTTGAACAGGCGTTTTTGTACAAAGATGTGACGACCAGTTTAAAAGACATCGTCATGAGCCCGGAGTATTGGTTCTCCAAACATGCGCGCTCGGCCGCGGCGGCGGACTATTACAACGCGCATATTTTCCAAGATACCACCTTTTCAGCGCTGCGCGATGATGGGCCGATGATCATTATCAACGCCACCGATCTCTCGACTGGCGCGCGCTTTTCATTTACCCAGGAGTATTTTGACCTCATTTGCTCCGACTTAAATCGTTACTCAATTAGTGACGCTGTCACGGCGTCCAGTGCTGTGCCTCTGCTGTTCTCACCTGTCCTGCTCGAGAATTATCCCGGCTGTGAGCGAGCGGTCTACAGCGCGCAGAGTCGACACCGTACCTTACACAGCGCCACCAATCGTTCGCTGAAAAAATTTGAGGACAGAGAGCGCTATCAATATCTGCATTTGGTTGACGGTGGCATCAGTGACAACCTCGGACTGCATGCCCTGTATGACTTAGTGACGACCCAAGATTTTGGCTTAGTTGCTGAGAAAGATCGCCTGCAAACCGTGGTGGTGATTTCGGTCGATGCTGCGGTGCGTCCGGATTGGGAAATCGGCCATCAAAAGCAAGAGCCGACAATGGCGAATCTATTGGGTTCGGCCAGTGACGTACAGATCCACCGTTACAACGATTTGTCCAAAACCTACCTCAGCATGATTTTGGATGAGTGGCAAGCGCAGCAGCCTGATAGGCGCTATCTGTTTGTCGATATCAATCTCTCAACGGCGGAGGACCAGGCTTTTGTTCAGTCCATCCCAACCGATTTTCATCTCAAAGAAGCGCAGGTCACGCGGCTGATTGAACACGGCTACCAACAAGTGATGACACACCCAGAGCTGGCGCATTTCATCTATCAAGGCACTCACCCACAAGAGGCAAACAGAGAGTAATATGACCCTATCGGAGACATCGGTGATCGACACCATCGAAGTGGTGGATTTTGTATCCTTCACTATCGCTATCATCCTACTTTTTATCGGTAAGTTCGTCTTATCGCGCAGTCGTGTGCTGCAAAAATACAGTTTGCCTGAGCCGGTGATTGGCGGCTTTATCTGTACTTTGGTGGTTGCCTTGGTTTACTACCTGTTTGGGAAAGAGATCCAGTTCAACTTGCAGGTGCGTGACATTTTGCTGCTCTACTTTTTTGCCGGAATTGGCCTTAAAGCAGACATCGACAGTTTGCTCAATGGCGGTAAGCCCTTGATGGTATTGTTGCTGCTGGCGAGCGTCTACATCGTACTGCAAAACGTACTCGGTATCAGCGTCGCGACCTTGTTTGGTTTTGACCCGAAAGCAGGGTTAATGACAGGTTCGATTTCGCTGATTGGTGGCGTAGGCACTACCGTGGCGTGGGCGCCCACCTTTATTGATGATCTCGGTATCGCCAATGCGATGGAGCTCGGCATTGCGGCCAACACGCTAGGTTTGATTTCGGCGTGTGTCATCGGCGGCCCGATTGCAGCGTATTTGATGAAGCGACACGCTATCAGCGCCAATAGTGCCCACGATTTGGATATTGGTATGGCCCACACCAGCAGCAAAAAAGACATCTCGGTGGATTATTTTGGTGTGCTGCGCGCTTGGCTATGGCTGAATGTCTCTTTGATTATTGGCTACTTTTTGGATTTGTCGCTAGAGGCGGCGGGGCTCAAGCTACCCATGTTTGTGGCGTGTTTGATAGGCGGTATTGTACTGGGTAACTTAGGTCGCTGGATTTTGACCAAGCTGCGCAGCGAGGAGTTTAACACTTACGCCGAAGACGCCGAAAAAGGGCTCTCACTCATACAAGATATCTGCTTGGGGATGTTTTTAACCATGGCGTTGATGAGCCTCAAATTGTGGGAGCTGCAAGGCAGCGTGGGTTACCTTGCGGTAGTCATGAGTGCTCAAGTCTTGTTGTCGATTATGTTTACCGTCTGGGTGGTGTTTCGAGCGATGGGCAAAGATTATGAAGCGGCGGTGATGTGCGCAGGCTTTGGCGGGGTGACATTAGGCTCGACCGCCACTGCGATTGTCAATATGACCGCGGTGACGCAGCAATACGGCGCTGCGCATAAGGCATTTATTATTCTACCTTTGGTGTGTGGATTTTTCATCGACGTGGTCAACGCCTTGGTGATTAACTATTTTGTGACTTGGTAACGGGGGTTATTGGGCCGAGAACAACGATAGCCCAGAATCAAACGCGGCGCCTGAGGCGCCGCGTTGCTTTGTAGGAAAATTAACCCAAACTCAATGCTTTGCGCTCGCGATGTAGTGCTTAATTTTATCGCGCAGCCAAATACCGGCATCGGAGTTACTGTCTCGACGGTGCCAGATCATCGTATGGTTGATAGAGATGCTGTCGAGTGGGTAAGGGAGCAATTTGATGCCTAAGCGGTGTTCGACTTGTTGGCCGAGTAGGTAGCTGGACGTACACAAACAATCCGACATGCTGGCGAGATGTAAGGCCCCGAGCAAAGAATCGCTGACCGAGCTGATATCACGGGTCGGGATGTAAGATTTAGTGAATCGCTGAGCAAGCGACATACTGCCGCGCTCCATCATCATAATGATGTGCTTCTCAGCGTAAAACTGCGCTTCGTTGATGTGATCATGAATACGTGGATGATCTTGGCGACACGCCACCACGCAGTGATCCTCAATTAACAGTTCACTCATAAACGCTTTATTCTGCGGCACATAAATATCGATAGCCAAATCGAATTGACTTAAGCTCAATTGCTCTTCCAATAATTCCTCGGAAATAGGAATAGGATGCAATTCGATTGTAATATTTTCGAGTTCGTTATCTCGCTCTATCGCTGGATGTAAAATATTTAGCATCGCTTCGTTAACTAATACTTTAAATGTGCGATGTTGTGCGGGCGTAAATTCAGAAAGAGAGTCAACGGCATCATCTAATAAGTAAATGGATTGTTTCAGTTGTTCCGCAAAGTTAATGCCTTTTTGCGTAGGAGTGATAGATCGCCCTTGGCGAACAAACAAGGCGGCCCCGATCTGGTTTTGCAAGCGTTTTATTGCGGTACTGACACCCGGTTGGGTCATATCCAGTTTGTCCGCGGCGGCGGTAATTGAACCAGTACGATAGACTTCCAAAAATATCCGCAGCGCGCTTAAATCAAGTTTACTTTTATCACAACTCATCGGTTGACTCCCAAATATGATGGCTATGATTTTCATCAAACCAAGTAAGAAGTCAATATATTTTCTGTTGCTAAGAACTATTAATAATATTGGTAATTACAACATTGAACCAATTATGAGAAATGAGTCGAATTTCTGGATAAAACACAGGTTAAATAATGAGTAAATTTCAGTTTTAATATTTGTTTTCCCGTATCAAGGTGTAGATATTTAATTTAATGAACTTCGATGGCTGCATTTAGGGTTTTGTCAAATACTCTGCTCTTCAACGTGGCAAAGTGGTGATGGGCTTTTTGTACCTCTTGTAGCTCTAGCATCCATTGTGCACTGCGCTGAGCGCTGCAAAACGCGGTCATATGGCGGAGTAGATCCTCGCACTGGTGGTGCAGAATATGACTGATGGCCTCAACTAATGGGTTGGGCTCAATCGACATAAACTGAAGTTGGGCGTAGGTTTGGTTGAGCAGTTCAAAGGCACGCTGATGTTGCCCCATTTTGTTAAGGATTTCTGATTGGGTGATGGCGGCATCTCGTAATGCTGTCGTCAGACAGCGAAACTGGCATGGCTTGGTGTTGTCATCCTCCATCGCCTGTTGGACATGGCTGGGTAGGTAGGCCAGCACTTGATCGTACAGGTAATAGGCTTCAGGCCAATGTCCTTGCTCCAGCAATTGTTCGGCTTTGAGATAGTGTATCCAGCATTGCTGTAAATCCATTGATATCACTCCACATTAAACGGCACACTGCGTATTTAAATGCAATTGGTTATTATATGCAAATAATTATCATTTGTTATTTTGTTGGGATAATTTGATGATTATTTGAGCAGTTGAACGTGAATACTGTGTAAGTCACTAAAAACTAAATAAAACTGACCTAAACTAAGGAAACAGAACAATAACAATGAAGGACCGAACTATGGCTATTCAAAGACTTGAGGCGAGCCAGTTGTATCATTTTGCGGAGCTAGAAAAGCTCGACAGTAAATCAACCAAAGAGTTGGCCCCTATTGATGAGATTGTCGGTCAAGAGCGCGCGCAGAAAGCGGTAGAGTTTGCGATGTCGATCAAGGAGAAGGGATACAACATTTACGCGATTGGCCAGAATGGACTGGGCAAGCGCACCATGATTTTACGTTACCTCAACCGCCACAAACACGACGAGAGTGCGTTGTACGATTGGTGCTATGTGGCGAATTTCGAGGATATCCGTACCCCAAGAGTGTTGAAGCTCCCTTGTGGTGTCGGCAGCCGATTAAAGCAAGACATTGAAAAGTTGATGGGCAAGTTAGTCAATGCGATGCCTCTCGCGTTTGATAACGAACTCTACTACAGCCGTGCGGACAAATTGAAAAACCAATTGGCCGCCAAGCAAGAAGCTGAGCTTGCCAATATCACCAAAGAAGCGAAAGCCAAAGGCATCAGCCTAACCATCACGACGCAAGGCGATTATCAGTTTGTTGCGATGAACGGCGAAGAGATGCACACCGAAGAGTCGTTTGATGCACTGAGCAAAAAAGAGCAGGAGTACTTCGGCGCGACCATTGATGAGCTTGAAGTCAACCTGAGAAACATGGTGCGTCAGCTCACCGAGTGGGAAGAAGCCTACAGCGAAAAAATCAAAAAACTCAATGATGACGTGACACTCGATGTGATTACGCACTTTATCAAACAGTTGAAAAAGGATTACTCAGGATACCCAGAGATCAAATCCTACCTGAGTGAACTTTCGCAAGACATCGTCGAGAATGCCGACATCTTTCTTGAGCAGAGCGCTGAGCAAGGAGAGGTGGCCGCGGCTTCACTGGACAAAAAACTGCCCCGCCGTTACAAGGTTAACGTTATAGTAAGCCGTAAAGAGAGTAAGTTCCCCATTGTGGTGGAAGAGAATCCGAACTACCACACTTTGTTCGGTTACATCGAAACCGCGACCTTTAAAGGCACAGTCTTCACCGACTTCTCGTTGATACGTGCGGGGAGCTTGCACAAAGCCAACGGCGGTGTACTGCTGATGGATGCGCAAAAAGTGTTGGAACAGCCCTATGTGTGGGATGGGCTTAAGCGGGCGTTAAGAGCGCGTCAGCTCAGTTTAACGGCGCTAGAAAAAGAGGTGACACTCACCGGCGCCGTCTCACTCGATCCTGAGCCGATTCCTTTGGATGTAAAAATTATCCTGTTTGGTGATTATCGCACCTATCAGTTGCTGCAACACTACGATCCTGAGTTCAGCGAACTGTTCCGTGTCACCGCCGATTTTGAAGATGAGATGACGCGCACGCCTGAATCGGAATTGCACTATGCGCGCTTTATTTCAAGTGTCGTGAACGACAATAGTATGCTGCATTGTGACCGTAAAGCGATTGCGCGCATCATCGAACACAGTTCACGATTGGCGGGCGATCAAACCAAGTTATCACTCCATTCGGCCAATATCGCCAATTTGTTGCGTGAATCGAATTACGTCGCGCGTCAAGCCAACTCCAATATGATACGCGTCAGCCACGTCGAGGAGGCACTGGCTAATCAAGAGATGCGAGTGAGCCGCTTGAAAGACACCGTGATGGAAGGGTTCACCAACGGCACAACTCTGATTCGAGTGGAAGGCGAGGCGGTCGGTCAGGTTAATGCGTTGTCGGTGCTCAGTACCAGCGAGTACATGTTTGGCGCGCCGAATCGCATCACCGCCACCACCTGTTATGGTGATGGTGATGTGATTGATATTGAGCGCAGTGTCGACCTTGGTGGCAGCATTCACTCCAAAGGTGTGATGATTTTAACCGCCTATCTCTCATCGGTGTTTGGTAAAACCGCGAAAGTGCCGCTCAGCACCACGATTACGTTTGAGCAGTCCTACGGCGGGGTAGATGGCGACAGCGCCAGCATGGCGGAGTTTTGCGCGGTGGTGTCGGCGTTTTCTAAGCAGCCCAATCGTCAGGATATTGCGATCACCGGTTCGATGAACCAATTTGGCGAGTCTCAACCGATTGGTGGCGTCAACGAGAAGATTGAGGGCTTCTTTGATGTGTGTACCATCAAAGGTCGCTCGCCAAATCAAGGGGTGATCATTCCTCGCTCAAATATGCACAACCTGATGTTGCGTCCTGACATTGTCAAAGCGGTGGAGAAAGGCGAGTTCAACATTTGGGCGATTGATCATGTGACGGAGGCGATTGAGTTGTTTACCGGCAAAGCCGCTGGTCAGCCGAGCGATGAGGGCAGCTACCCGATTGACACCATCTTTGGTATTGCGCAGGCCAAACTCAACGCTCTGCGCAAGTAGTTCGGTTGCCTAACTAGGCCTCTCATCTTTGGGTGTGACAGGAAAAGAGAGAAGAGAAACAAAAGAGAGACCTCGCCTTAGCGAGGTCTCCTTATTTGAGCGGTTCTGTGCTGAAGTGGCGATGTTCAACGTGCGATGTTCATGGAGAGCTGTAAATCCAACGACAGGGAGGCGAGTTTGGTTTTCAGTACTTGACGCATGGTGTCCAACTCCGAGACTTTCAGCTGTTTCTGGTCGGTGGTGACATCGAGGCGAACACGTAGCTCTCGACCCACTTTCGTCACGCCAGCGACTTCCAGTTGCGAGCTAAGTTGCGCGTCAAGGGCGCTCACTTCTTTGTCTACGCGACGCAGAATTTCTTTGCTTGGTGCCATCATCAGTAGTTCTCGCATCGCATCGCGAATCATATCAAACGGTACTTTGATAAAGTAAAACGACATGGCAATCATCATCATCGGGTCTGCGTACACTGCGTAGTGCGCGAACGGCGAATAAGTTAGCGCCAAAGCGAGTAAGAAACCGAGCGTTACCGCGACACTGAGCAGTGTATCCATTTGCCACTGCTTGGCTTCCGCCTCAATCAGGCCAGAGGAAAAACGCTGAGATTTTTTAGCGATCATCCACCATGCATAACCACAGCCAATGACGTTCACGATGCCAAACAGAGTCGCAATCGAAGGATCAACCTCGCGGCCGCCATTGGCAACGGCGATGAGTGCAGAGTACAGCGAATACCCAACAATCGATAAGATAACCGCTCCTTTGATGGCGATGACCACCGGCTCTAACACCGCTTTACCAAAAGGAAAATGACTTTTCTGTGGACTCTGAATGTAACGTGATACCGCGAGCGACAATAAAGTTAACAGTAAACTAACAAGTGAGTAGACGCCGTCAAAGACGATAACCAGTGATCCAACCAATGAACCGAGTACCAAACCACCCACAGCAAAGCCAGACGCAATAAGGGCTGAAAAGGTCAGTATTCGTTTTTCATTCAAGCTGGTTTGAGCACACATAACATCATCTCTGTCGTAAACACGCTTATAGTTTTTACTCAAGCGGACATTTAAACAACTGAGAAATGTGCATGGTCGAAGGTTGAAAGGAAGGGTTGGTAAATATTTGATTAAGAATCAGGTAGTTACCAAGTAAATTATGTGTCAATAAATTTGACGCTGGCTGTCGGTCGGTTTAGAAATCAAACAAATATTCATTGAGGCGATCCGCAAGCCAAGTCATTCCTGGGTGCTCCGCCATGCCCGCAGACGTAAACATGCAGTAATCTTCCTGAGTAAGTCCGTAGGTATGTTTGATGACTGAGAGCTTTTGCTGACGCAGCAAATGGCGAATCAAGGGTTCAGGCAACACGCCCCATGCGTCCTCCTCCATAATGGTTTTGAGCATATAATCGAAGCTTGAAAAACCGATGTGTCGCAATGAAAAAGGCTGAAGTTCTGGGTTGTCTTTCTCATTAAGATACACCATGACCGCTTGCATGGCATTGCGCAGCTCATCGTCGGATACTCGGCGCAACTGACTGAGCTTATGATCCGCACTGCACACTGACATCATGCGGATTTTGCCTAAGGGTTGGTAGGCGATGTGTGGGTCATCGATGCGTTCGTAATCCACACCAAAGGCAAAATCGACTTGCCCAGTGGCGACCAAGTTTGCCAAGTCGCCACTGGATGCCAAGACGAGGTTGAATGAGGTGGCAGGGAACTGGTTGTTGAGTTTGTGGGAAAGATCCAGCCACATATCATCAGGCAATGAATCGTCACGAGCGATCCACACTTCGGCGTTAAATTCACCGGAGACTTGCGCGCAGGTTTGGCGAATTCTCGCGGCGGTGACCAGCAAGTTTTGGCAATCTTTGTAGATGGCTTTGCCGGCCTCAGAGAGGGTCAAATGGTTGCCAGTGCGAATGAACAGGTCGATTTGCAGATCTTTTTCCAACGCTTTAATGGCCATACTGAGCTTAGTTCGATTGCAGTCTAACTGGCGAGCCGCCTCTGAGACGGAACCCGTATCGGCGATGGTACAAAATGCCTCAATTTGCGATAAGTTCATATTTTGGTCAATTTGGTTGGGTTATCATCGATCTTATACGAATAACAGATGTCTGTCTGTTTTCAGTAGCGAAATGCTATCAATTTCATGCAGTTTTGGTAATCTTCTGCTATGCCAAATGAAGATGTTATAGGGAGATCATGATGGCGGCAACTTGGGATGAGCTCGCACCGGACTGGGAGAAAGATGAGTCCACCAGCCTTTATGCGCAAAAGGCGTTCGAGTCATTGGAGAATGCAGTCCGCATTCAAAATACACATGTGTTAGATTTTGGTTGCGGTACAGGATTACTGAGCCAAAAACTCTCTCCATTGGTGAAAGACATCGTCGCGCTAGACAGCTCGGAAGCGATGATTGAACAACTCGATCTCAAAGAGCTCGCCAATGTTGAGCCCGTCGTCGATATTCTTTCACGCGGCTTAGTCGCCATGCACCCGGCTTTTCGACACCAGTTTGATCTCGTCGTGGCCTCCTCGGTGTGCAGTTTTCTTCCTAACTACGCGGAAACCGCCGACGTGGTTTACAGCCTACTTGATGCCGGTGGCCACTTTGTTCATTGGGATTGGCTCTCTGACGGCAATCAAGAGGGCGGAATGAGCAAGGAGCACGTTAACCAAGTGCTCACCGGTGTGGGTTTTAGCGAAGTGCTGACTTCTGTACCGTTCGCGATAGATACCCCACACGGTAAGCTGCCGGTTTTGATGGCGATAGCCAAAAAATAATTCGCTAAGAGCTTGAGTGTCTTTGCACTTAATGCTGATAGCGACGAACTTCTTCTAAAACCTCGGGGTTAGCAATAGCACCGAGGTT
>NZ_JCBDGH010000049.1:0-5571 GCF_059833955.1 Vibrio sp. R15-SG3-ISO1A | reverse complement strand
GGTGATTAGACCAGTAAATTGCTGCTAAATGCGCTGAATTAGCTATAATCTTGGTCAATTTCAAAGATTCGGCTCCGTTTGCATTAAAAATGACATGCCCTATCCTTGATAATGTGGGAATATTTGAGTTCATCTCAATAACTAGGAAGATAGCGACACAATGACAGCAAAATCACGCATTCTTGTCTTAAATGGTCCAAATCTCAACCTGCTTGGGCTAAGAGAGCCTGCCCACTACGGCTCTCACACCTTAGCGGACATTGTCGACAGCTTGATGGAACAAGCCCAGCAAGCGGATGTCGAACTGGAGCATTTGCAGTCAAACCGAGAGTATGAACTGATTGAAAAAATCCACGCGTCGCTCAACGAGGTGGACTTTATCATCATCAATCCAGCGGCCTTTACTCATACGAGTGTCGCGCTGCGCGATGCGCTGCTCGGCGTCGCGATTCCCTTTATTGAAGTGCACTTATCCAATGTGCACGCACGTGAACCCTTCCGTCATCACTCTTACCTGTCTGATAAAGCAGTAGGTGTGATTTGTGGTTTAGGTGCACAAGGTTACCAATTTGCGCTGATGGCAGCGATAGACAAGCTCAAGTCAGCGTAACAAGACAACACGCGGCGGACAGATGGACGCCGATACTCACTACTCTGCAGCGCCTTTAGGCGCTGTCTTATTCACAAGATAAAAGAGAAAGACACAATGGATATCCGTAAAATTAAGAAGCTTATCGAATTAGTTGAAGAGTCTGGCATTGCTGAGCTAGAGATCTCTGAAGGTGAAGAGTCGGTACGCATCAGTCGTCACGGCGTTGCAGCGCCTGCGCAGCCTGCTCCTATCCAATACGCAGCCGCGCCAGCACCGGTTGCGGCGCCTGCGCCAGCAGCTGCGCCTGCCCCTGCTCCTGCTCCTGCAGCTCAAGAGTCTGCACCAGCAGCAGTGTCTGGTCACCAGGTTCTTTCTCCAATGGTCGGTACTTTCTACCGTTCGCCAAGCCCAGATGCGAAAGCGTTTGTTGAAGTTGGTCAGAAAGTGAATGCCGGCGATACGCTCTGTATCGTTGAAGCGATGAAAATGATGAACCAAATCGAAGCCGATAAATCTGGCGTCGTGACTGCCATCCTTGCTGAAGACGGCCAACCGGTAGAATTCGATCAACCGCTTGTTGTTATCGAATAATAGAGGCCCTCTGTTATGTTAGATAAAGTAGTCATCGCGAACCGAGGTGAAATCGCACTTCGTATCCTTCGCGCTTGTAAAGAGCTCGGTATCAAGACGGTAGCCGTCCACTCAACGGCTGACCGCGATCTTAAACACGTCCTGCTGGCAGACGAGACCGTCTGTATCGGCCCTGCACGTGGTATCGACAGTTACCTCAATATTCCTCGTATTATTTCTGCGGCAGAAGTGACCGGTGCGGTCGCTATCCACCCAGGTTACGGCTTCTTGTCGGAAAACGCAGACTTCGCTGAGCAAGTTGAGCGCAGCGGCTTCATCTTTGTCGGTCCAAAAGCCGAGACCATTCGCATGATGGGCGACAAAGTGTCAGCCATCACCGCAATGAAAAAAGCGGGCGTACCTTGTGTACCTGGCTCAGATGGCCCGCTCGACAACGACGAAGACAAAAACAAAGCCCACGCGAAACGCATCGGCTACCCAGTGATCATCAAAGCCTCTGGCGGCGGCGGCGGTCGTGGTATGCGTGTGGTCCGTGCTGAAAAAGACTTGGTGCAAGCCATTGCCATGACGCGCGCAGAAGCGAAAGCGGCCTTCAACAATGACATGGTCTACATGGAGAAATTCCTTGAAAACCCTCGTCACGTTGAAGTCCAGGTCATCGCAGACGGTCAAGGCGGCGCTATCCACCTTGGTGAACGTGACTGTTCTATGCAGCGTCGTCACCAAAAAGTGGTCGAAGAAGCACCGGCACCGGGCATCACGGCTGAAATGCGTAAGTACATCGGTGAGCGTTGTACCCGTGCGTGTATCGAAATCGGTTACCGCGGCGCAGGCACGTTCGAGTTCTTGTACGAAAACGGCGAGTTCTACTTCATCGAGATGAACACCCGTATTCAGGTTGAGCACCCAGTCACTGAAATGGTCACTGGCATCGACCTCATCAAAGAGCAGCTACGCGTTGCCGCAGGTCAACCTCTGTCGTTCACGCAAGATGACATCAAAATCCGCGGCCACGCGATTGAGTGTCGTATCAACGCCGAAGACCCAGAGCGCTTCCTACCTTCACCGGGTAAAATTGAACGCTTCCACGCCCCTGGTGGCATGGGCGTACGTTGGGAATCGCACATCTACTCTGGTTACACAGTGCCACCGCACTATGACTCGATGATCGGCAAACTGATCACTTACGGTGAGAACCGTGATGTCGCGATCGCACGCATGAAGAATGCACTCGGCGAACTGATCGTCGAAGGCATCAAAACCAACGTGCCACTGCAAGAGATGATCATGAATGATGAGAACTTCCAACACGGCGGTGCCAACATTCACTACCTAGAGAAGAAGCTTGGTCTAAACGACTAATTCTCTGAGTTATAACGCTCTCTCCTAACGCCCAGCCCACCGCTGGGCGTTTTTATTCTTCACAGCCCCCCTCTAGAAACTAGCAACTAGCAACTAGGAACTAGCAACTCCCCCCTCTCGCTCAATTCTGCTACACTCTGCGCCAATTTCCTTTTTATCGAGCAGAGCCAGACCATGCCTTGGATTCAAATCAAACTCAACGCGACCAACGAAAACGCTGAACCGATCGGCGACATGTTAATGGAAGAGACCGGCGCCCTATCGGTCACCTTTTTAGACGCGCACGATACACCGGTCTTCGAGCCGCTGCCGGGTGAAACGCGCTTGTGGGGCGACACCGACATCCTTGCACTTTACGATGCCGAAGCGGACACCGATTTTGTGCTGGCGCAAATGACGCAAAGCGGCCTGCTTCCTCAAGGGTTTGCGTACAAAGTCGAACAGCTTGAAGACAAAGACTGGGAACGTGAATGGATGGACAACTTCCACCCAATGAAGTTTGGTGAGCGTCTGTGGATTTGCCCAAGCTGGCGAGATGTCCCAGAGCCAGACGCGATCAATGTGATGCTTGACCCTGGCCTCGCATTCGGTACTGGTACTCACCCAACCACGGCGCTCTGCCTAGAGTGGCTAGAGAGTCTCGATCTATCGGGCAAAACCGTGATCGACTTTGGTTGTGGTTCGGGCATTTTGGCGATCGCGGCGATCAAACTGGGCGCAGAGCGCGTCATCGGCATTGATATCGATCCTCAAGCCCTGCACGCCTCAAAAGACAACGCAGAGCGTAACGGTGTGGCCGACAAACTCGATGTCTTCCTTCCTCAAGATCAACCAGAAGGTCTGGTTGCTGATGTCGTAGTGGCGAACATTTTGGCCGGTCCGCTGCGTGAGCTTTCTGCCATCATCAAGTCTTTAGTTAAGCCAAGCGGCGAGCTCGCGATGTCTGGCGTCCTCGACACCCAAGCGGAAGATGTGGCCGACTATTACCGTGATGAGTTTCACATTGATCCTATCAAAGAGCAGAGTGAGTGGTGCCGCATAGCAGGTCGCAAGCAAGGCTAGATAAGACTTTCAAGGCTAATTGACTGAATTTCATACAATTTAACAAAACAAATTGTTAATGCTCAAATATTAGTCTTTTCACGGCGTAAAAAAATGCGTAAAATGCGCGCCCTTGCTGGGGACTATTCATCGAACAGAAGCTGTGAAGACGTTTTGAAAATCGGACACTACCAACTTAAGAACAATCTCATCGTCGCGCCTATGGCGGGTGTCACGGATAGACCGTTCCGTGAGTTGTGTCTTCGATATGGGGCAGGCATGGCCGTCAGTGAAATGATGTCGTCCAATCCGAAACTATGGAAAACGTCCAAATCTAAGCAACGCATGGTGCATGAAGGCGAATCGGGCATTCGCTCTGTGCAGATTGCGGGCGCCGATCCACAGTTGATGGCCGACGCAGCGCAATTTAGCGTTGAGAACGGTGCGCAAATCATCGACATCAATATGGGTTGCCCAGCAAAAAAAGTGAATAAAAAGCTCGCGGGTTCTGCGCTGCTCAAGTTTCCAGACATCATCGAAGAGATTCTGAAAGCGGTGGTCAACGCAGTGGATGTCCCTGTGACACTCAAAACTCGCACAGGCTGGGATACAGACAACAAAAACTGTGTCCAGATCGCTCAATTAGCCGAAGACTGCGGCATTCAGGCCTTGGCGCTGCATGGCAGAACCAAAGCGTGTATGTACAAAGGTGAGGCCGAATACGACAGCATTAAAGCGGTAAAGGAGGCCATCTCAATACCGGTTATCGCGAACGGTGATATCGATAGCCCAGAGAAAGCCAAACACGTACTGGAGTACACCGGTGCGGACGCCTTAATGATTGGACGCCCTGCCCAAGGTCGTCCGTGGATTTTCCAGGAAATCCAACACTATTTGGAAAACGGTACCACGATGCCTGACCTTCCGGTTTCGGAAGTGAAAGACATCCTGCTCGGTCATGTGAACGCTCTCCATGAGTTTTATGGTGAGTATTTAGGTCCACGCATCGCGCGTAAGCACGTGGGTTGGTACCTAAAAGAGCATGAGCAAGCAAGTGAGTTTCGCCGGACCTTCAACGCCATTGATGTAGCCGAGCTGCAACTTGAAGCGTTAGAAGGGTACTTTGATTTAGCCTAATTGGCAGTCGCTACGGCGCAGCCATGCGGGTTTAACGTTGCATCATAATTAAGAGAAGAGCTAGACCGAATATGTTCGAACAAAATCTGACTTCAGAAGCATTAACAGTAACTACAGTAACGTCGCAAGACCAGATTACTCAAAAGCCTTTACGTGACTCTGTTAAAGCATCTCTTAAAAACTACTTGGCACAACTGAACGGCCAAGAAGTCACAGAACTCTACGAATTAGTTCTAGCTGAAGTAGAACAGCCACTACTAGACACCATCATGCAGTACACTCGCGGTAACCAAACGCGCGCAGCAACCATGATGGGTATCAACCGCGGTACTCTTCGCAAGAAACTTAAGAAATACGGCATGAACTAATCTACAAGCCTTAACTTATTGATATAAAAGCTACTGTCCCTTTGGGATGGTGGCTTTTTTGCATTTATGTACCCTCATATGTACCCCAAAGAAATTCTTGGAGATAACTTGAGTACCTATCTACTTTATTGTCAAAGCGTTCTTGGCCTCGATGAAGCACAACCAACCAACACTGTCTCTTCGTGGATAACTCGTCAAACATTAGGAAGAACCCAAGAAAAACCGGCATCAGCATTTGTCCGTCATGCAATAAGCTCCAAAAAGGTAGTGAAACCTGTCCATGCTCACTTAAAGAATCAAGTGCTTCAGAAATCTTTGTCTCATCCTGAGATAATTGAACGAGACTCTATACCAACACCTCTCTCGAAACTTGAGCAAAACAGAGTTGTAGACCTCATGAACAGAATCTATGGCGGCGTGGTTACTCAAAGCCCATATATAGAAACCTATGCCGATTTAGACACCTTTGTCCGTTCGGTT
>NZ_JCBDGH010000048.1:0-24105 GCF_059833955.1 Vibrio sp. R15-SG3-ISO1A | reverse complement strand
TTTTCACGATAGGCAACAATGGCTTTGGCAATTCGGCGAGCATGCTTATCTTCGCCAAACTCACGAATTACCCAAGTAATATCATCAAGGTCTGCTTGTGCGAGCCATTGAGAGACCGGCATGCCGGAAGTAGGATCCATACGCATATCGAGGGGGCCATCTTTCATAAAGCTGAAGCCGCGTTCTGCGTCGTCAAGCTGCGGCGATGACACACCAAGATCAAGCAGCACGCCATCCACCTTACCCACGAGATCATACTGTTTCGCGTATTCAGCCATGCCTGAAAATGGACCATGGATGATGGTAAATCGCGGATCATCAATCTTGTTGGCTTCTGCAATCGCTTGTGGATCACGGTCAATACTATAAAGGCGTCCGTTTTCACCAAGCTGAGATAAAATCGTACGGCTATGACCACCTCGTCCAAATGTGCCATCGATATAGACGCCATCAGGTTTAATGGCCAATCCATCAATCGATTCATGAAGTAAGACGGATATGTGTTTAAATGCTTCGGTCATAGTTATCTCGGTTTGCTCTCGCATTCACGCGCTAAGGGTTCCAGTGTACTGATTTAACGCTCATTCGCCACCTTTAGACACAAGGAAGGCGTGATTTTGCGCTAAGTTTATTGCTTACAAAATAAATTTCGTCAGCGTAAAGCAAAAAACCCATCATAACCTAAGTTACGATGGGTCTTAAAAAGGTGGAGCCGACATATAAGCCGGGTTCTGTACCGTTTGCACGGTGGTAGCCATTCGTCTAGGCCAGCAATCACTCACTGGCTCGAGCAACCTACCCGCCCCCTTACGCGAGCAACGCAATGTGGAGGCCTATTTGGTCTTGCTCCGGGTGGAGTTTACCTTGCTACGAACTGTTGCCAGTCGCACGGTGCGCTCTTACCGCACCCTTTCACCCTTACCTGTGCTCATTCCGAAGAAATTGAGCCATCGGCGGTCTTCTCTCTGCTGCACTTGTCGTAGGCTTGCGCCCCCCAGGCGTTACCTGGCACCCTGCTCTATGGAGCCCGGACTTTCCTCCCCTTCATCAGTCTCCCCCACACAAGGTAAGGGGACATCAATAAAGCAGCGGCTACCGAGTCGACTCCGGTGGCGGATTGTATAGAGAAGCCATCAGCCTGTCTAGGGGAATGTGTGTGTGCGCCTAAATAACCAACAACTTGGCTAGATTAGAGGTGTTCCAGCCCCCACTTATAGAGTGCATTTTTTTTCAGGTTGTAGATCTCAGCCGCCAGCGCCGCGGCTTTTTTTAACGGCAGTTCTTGGGTCAAAATAGCCAGGGTACGGGTAGCTTCATCCGGCAGGCCGTCATCGCTGTCGGCACGATAACCATGAATTAATAGCGCCATTTCGCCTTTTTGTTGGTTTTCATCACTGCGCACCCAATCAACGAGCTCACCGAGTGGCATGCCTTGAATGGTTTCGAACGTTTTCGTCAGTTCTCGCGCTAACACCACTTCACGCTCAGGGCCTAAGATCTCCAGCATGTCAGCAAGTGAGTCAAGAATGCGGTGTGGGGACTCATAAAAAATACAGGTTCGCTCTGCCTTTGCAATCTCTAAGAACTTGTCTTTACGACCTTTACTTTTGGCAGGCAAAAATCCCTCAAAACTGAAACGGTCAGAGGGGAGACCGGAGGCGCTTAATGCTGTGACCACCGCACATGCTCCAGGCAAAGGCACAACTTTGACGCCCGCTTGACGACATTGAGTGACCAAATGGTAACCTGGGTCACTGATCAGTGGCGTTCCTGCATCCGAGACCAGCGCAATGGAGTGCCCAGCTAACAATTTATCAACTAACACTTGCGCTTTTTGCTGTTCATTATGATCATGGAGGGCGAAAGTTCGAGTTGGGATATTGAAGTGAGACAGCAGCTTACCCGTGTGACGGGTATCTTCTGCAGCAATCAAATCCACCGATGACAACACCTCTATCGCTCGCTGAGTAATGTCGCCCAGATTACCGATCGGGGTGGGTACAATGTAGAGGGTTGGCACCTCTGTCGGTAAGGTTTTGCTATCTGTCATTTGTTTACCATCACTTCAACGATTAATATAGACACAATTTTATACGGAATTACGAAAGAACTCATGGCTAACAATCACCATAAGCGCCCAAGTGTAACACGCTTACTTACTCCTGTAGCACTCGCTATTACATTGGCTGCGTGTTCCTCATCGCCGAAAACGCCGCAGTCTGTCGATATTTTACTCGATCCCTCTCAACCGGTAGAAACCTACCTAATGCGGGCAGACAGCACGACCGGCAGTTTGCAAGTGGATTGGTTGATCATGGCACTGAAAGCCTCCGTTGAAGCCGGTGACGTGGTGCAGTCAGAGTTACTGATTAAGCGCCTTGCGAGACAAAGCCTCACGCCACAGCAGCAAGCAGAGTGGCAATTGACTCGCGCCGACTTGCTCATCAGTCAAGATCAGCATAGCGATGCCTTGTCTCAGCTCAATTTTCCAGCGTCTTGGTCGCTGCCTCGTCAGCAGTGGCAAGAGTACTATCAAAAACGCGCCGCGCTGCAGAGCAAGCAAGGTCTCTACCTTGACGCGTCGCGATCCTTAATTGCCCAAAGCGAACTGCTCAATGCCTCAGAGCAAGCCTCTATCGCCGATGGCGTCTGGCAGAACCTGTCGCAGTACTCGCTGTCTGAACTTGCCAAACTGCGCGTGGCACCGAATGAAACCGTACTGACAGGTTGGCTAGAATTGGCCAATGACAGTAAAGCGTTTGCCAGCAACATTCCGCAATTAAAATCGCGCTTGGAACGTTGGATGGCGAGCAATCCTGACCATCCAGCCGCGCTGTATACACCCCAAGCCCTCAGCGACATTCTGGCACTCGATATTACAAAACCCGTGAACACTGCGCTGCTGCTGCCTCTTTCTGGCAAGTTTGCTAAACAAGCGCAACTGATTCGCGATGGGTTTATTTTCAATATGATGAATGATGATGCGCGTGATGAGAACGCGACCCTGACCGTCATTGATACCAATACACTGGATATGGCGAACTTAGACGCGACGCTAATCGAAAAGAACATCGACTTTATCGTTGGTCCGCTATTGAAAGAGAACATCGAAGCGCTGCAAAAAGCGCAACAAGCCAGTGCCCACTCACTGCCGATGTTGGCTCTCAATATTCCAGATGAAACCAACTTGGGTCACAACACCTGCTACTTAGCGCTTTCTCCTGAACAGGAAGTGGCACAAGCGGCGAAGCACTTGTTTGAACAAGGCGCTCGCTACCCACTCATCCTTGCGCCGCAAGGTCGTTTGGGCGAGCGCGTCGTCGAGTCCTTCGAACAAGAGTGGGATAAATACAGTGAGAATAAAGTGGCAGTGAGTCTCTTCGGTGATAAGCGCCAGTTGCAAAAAAACATCAACACCATTTTTGGTTTGCAAGAGAGCCAGCAAAACATCGCGCAAATGGAATCACTGTTAAATATCCCACTTGAAACACAGCCACGCAGCCGTCGAGATGTGGATGCGGTGTACATCGTGGCGACCAGTGCCGAAATAACCCTGATCAAACCTTTCATCGAAGTGGCGATCAACCCAGACACGACGCCTCCTGCACTCTACTCTAACTCTCGCAGTAACAGCGGCCAACGTCAGTATGAGGATTTGACGGGCGTCAGCTACAGTGATATTCCACTCCTTATCCACCCTGATGCCCACCTCAAGCAGCAGATGGACAGTCTGTGGGCCAATAGCTCACACGCGGAGAAACGACTTCAAGCGATGGGGATGGACGCCTACACCCTGATGGAAATGCTGCCACAAATGAAAGTGATCGAAGGCTACTCAGTCGAAGGACAAACAGGAATTCTGAGTATCGATGAGCACTGTGTAGTACAACGTGAAATCAGCTGGGCTCAACTCGGTAGTGCGCAATAAACGCGCGCACGGCGAACACTATGAACGCCTGGCTGAGCAGCATCTGCTGAGTCAGGGGTTAGTCGCGCTTGAACGCAACTTTACTGCGAAAAGCGGCGAGTTAGATCTGATCATGCGCGATGGCGACGCCATCGTATTTGTTGAAGTTCGTTACCGAAAGAGCACTTCGTTTGGTCATGCGGCTGAAACCGTGACCTACAGTAAAATGCAAAAACTCGTGCGAGCCGCCAATGTGTGGCTCATCAAGCATGGCCTTTCGGTACACGATACCCATTTTCGATTTGACCTAGTGGCGATTCATGAGCAAGGTAGCCAAATCGAATGGATAAAAAACGCAATCACTCAAGGATAATCAATGCTAGAGAGCATTAAAGACAGTTTTAAAGAAAGCATTCAAATTCAAATTGCCGCCGCAGAAGCGCTACCCGATGCGATCACTCACGCAGCGCAAGGTATGGTGGCAAGCTTACTCAACGGTAACAAGATTCTCTGTTGCGGTAATGGTGGCTCCTCATCGAACGCACAACAATTTGTCTCTTGCTTACTCAATCGCTTTGAAACAGAAAGACCTAGCCTGCCCGCGATGGCGCTGACTGCCGACAACACAACGCTGACCGCCGTCGCCAACGATTACCACTACACTGAGATTTTCTCAAAACAAGTGCGTGCTTTTGGCCAACCTGGCGATATTTTACTGGCTATCTCAACCAGCGGTAACAGCAAGAACATCATCAAGGCGATGGAAGCGGCAGTCACTCGCGATATGACCATCATCGCGTTAACCGGCAAAGACGGTGGCGAGATGGCTGGGTTACTGGGTGAGCATGATGTGGAAATTCGCATTCCATCTCACAGAACCGCGCGAATTCATGAGGTTCATATGGTGACTTTGCACTGCTTGTGCGATCTTATTGACCAAGTGTTGTTTCCTGCTCACGAAGAGTAAGCCATGAAGTCATTGAAAACGATTATCTTTGTTTTAATTGCCAGCCTATCCCTGACAGGCTGTGCCGGGTTGTTTATTGCTGGCGCTGCAACAACGGCCGCCATTGTGATTGACCCACGCACCACACAAGAGATCTGGAACGATAACAATATTGAGTTCGAAGTGGCGGGAATCGCAAACAAAGAGCCAGTTCGCGGTAATGCTCGTGTTACCGCCAGCTCCTACGAAGGAACAGTCGTCCTAATGGGGCAAGCAAACGATGCGGCGTTGAGTGAGCAAATTGAACAAAAAGCTCGTGAAGTGAAAGGCGTCAAAACCGTCTATAACCAAATTCGCATCAAAGCACCGCTAAGCGCTGGCGAAGTGAGTCATGACAGTTGGATCACAACCAAAGTGAAATCCGCGATCTTGACCGACTCTGAGCTGAGCGGCATCAAAATCAAAGTGATCACAGAGGATAAAGAGGTCTTCTTGCTTGGCTATGTCTCACCACAACATGCCGATAAAGCGACCGATATTGCGCGCAATATCTCTGGGGTGAAACAAGTCATCCGCGCCTTCCAGATTGCGGAAAGTAATGAATAAGCGGCTCGTCGCTTATCTCTAATCGAGCTGTTCCCTAATCGATATATAAAAAAAGCCGCATCACAATGCGGCTTTTTGCTATCGTTTCATTCGCGTTACTTGATGACACGCAAACTCGGTCGACCTTTGGGCCTAGGTGGTTCATCACTTGGCTCAGTCTCTTCGACCTCTTCCTCAGTCGCTACAGACAGTGGGAATAGAGGTTCATCTTCCAAGCTTTCTTCAATCTCACCAAGGTAAGCATCTTCGGGTTCAAACATCGTCCCTGCACCATTTTCACGGGCATAGATGGCTTGAACAGCATAAAGAGGCACAATCACAGAGTGTGGGCGGCCGCTGAAACGGGCGCTGAAGGTGATCGCCTCATTGCCCAGTTCCAAATTACCCACAGCGCGAGGCGCAATATTGAGGATAATTTGGCCATCTTGAATAAACTCTTCTGGCACACGAACGCCTGGTAATGTTGCTTCAACAACAAGATGAGGCGTTAAATCGTTGTCCACCAACCAGTCATAAAATGCACGAAGCATATACGGTCGGCGTGGGGTCATTTTCTCGATATCCATGCCAACCATTAACGCATTAGACGCATTTCACGTTCAGCTTCAGTCAAGGATGCTAGGAATGAATCACGCTCAAAGACACGGTTCATGTAAACCTTCAGCTCTTTTGAGCCTGGGCCAACCAGTTCGATTCCCATTTGTGGTAAACGCCACAATAAAGGAGCAAGGTAACAATCGACCAAGCTGAACTCTTCGCTCATGAAGTATTCGTATTCCGCGAAGACTGGGCCAAGAGTCAAAAGATCCACTCTGAGTTTGTTACGTGCAGATTCTGCTTCATCAGCTGTGCCGTTAAGCACTTTTTCAGCCAATGAGTACCAGTTTTTCTCGATACGGTAGATCATCAAACGCGTGTTACCGCGAGCAACCGGGTAAACCGGCATCAATGGAGGATGAGGGAAACGCTCGTCCAAGTATTCCATGATGATCTTTGAGTCATACAGTGACAACTCACGATCCACTAAGGTTGGTACTGATTTGTATGGGTTCAGTTCACCAAGTTCCGCAGGTAGGTTTGCTTCATCAACAAGCTCTACTTCAACACTTACGCCTTTCTCTGCTAGAACAATACGTACCTGATGGCTATACATATCAGATGCACTTGAGAATAGAGTCATCACAGAACGTTTATTGGCAGCTACAGCCATGGAGCCCTCCAGCACACTTACATAAATAAAACAATGGAGGCTAAGCCTCCATTGTCAACATAAAAATTTGGAAATTAGCGCGGTATGATAGCACAATTAATGCACATCACGCCAATACTCTTTCTTGAGCAGCACAACCACGATACTAAAGATCACTAGGAAGCCCATTACCCACCAACCTAGCGCATGGCGCTCAAGTTTGACTGGGTCACCGGAGTACTCAAGGAAGTTCACCAAATCGCGTACCGCGTTGTCGTACTCTTCTTGGTTAAGCTCGCCGGTCCCATCCGATTCAATACCGACGACCACTTGCACCTCTTCACCATTCACGACTTTGGTGCCGTAAACAGGTTTAGGAATGCCTTGCAGCTCTTCCAATACATGCGGCATACCGACACTTGGGAACACAACGTTGTTGACCCCAAATGGGCGCGCAGGATCTTCATAAAACGAACGTAGGTAAGTGTACAACCAATCCGTACCACGCACTCGAGCGACAAGCGTCAAATCAGGTGGTGGCGCACCAAACCATTTAGCGGCCGACTCTTCAGGGATGGCATTTTCCATCAAGTCGCCAACCTTGGCTTCTGGATCAAAAATCAAGTTCTCTTTGAGCAGATCCACTGGAATGCCAATGTCACGTCCAACACGCTCATAACGCTGATACTGCGCTGAGTGGCAGCCAAAACAGTAGTTCATAAAGAGCTTGGCACCGTTTTGCAACGACGCTTGATCTGAGATGTCGTTGTTCGCTTTATCGAGTGGAACGCTCACACCCGCTGCCATTGCCAAAGATGGCAGCATTGCAAATAAAACTACAATCCATTTTTTCATTTGAATGTCACCCTTTCTGGTAATGGTTTCGTCGCTTCATTTTTGCTGTAGAAGAACAGCAAGACGAAGAACATGAAGTAACCCAAGCTAAAGATCTGCGCAAGGAGTGTGTACGTCGGGGTCGCTGGAAGCGCGCCCAAAATACCCAATGCGATAAAGCTAATGGTGAACTGGATGATATTGAATAAATGGAACTTACTGCGGTAGCGGTAAGAGCGAACTTTACAACGGTCAAGCCAAGGCAAAATGAACAGCACAGCAATCGATGCGCCCATAGCAAGAACACCGATAAGCTTATCTGGCACCGCACGCAAGATGGCATAGAATGGCGTAAAGTACCAAACAGGGGCAATGTGCTCCGGCGTTTTCAGCGGGTTTGCCGCTTCAAAGTTTGGCGGCTCAAGGAAGTAACCGCCCATTTCTGGGTTGAAGAACAACACATAACAGAACAGGAACAAGAAACCAGCCACACCAATCAGATCTTTCACCGTGCCGTAAGGGTGGAACGGGATAGAGTCGATGATGTCGTATTTCTTCGTGTAGTACTCATGGAATTTAAATTGAGGTTGGTAATCATCACCCATTGATCCTTTTGGCAGCTTAGTTTCGATACCATCTGGGTTGTTTGAACCCACCTCGTGCAGCGCAAGAACGTGCAGCACAATCAGCAGCAGCAACACGATTGGCAGAGCGATGACGTGCAAGGCAAAGAAACGGTTCAATGTCGCGCCAGAGATAACGTAGTCACCACGAATCCAAAGGGTGAGATCATCACCAATGACCGGAATCGCGCCAAAGAGTGAGATGATAACCTGAGCACCCCAGTAGGACATTTGGCCCCAAGGCAGCAGGTAACCCATGAATGCTTCGGCCATCAAGACCAAGAAGATCAACATACCGAAGATCCAAAGCAGCTCACGAGGCTTCTGATATGAGCCGTAGATCAAACCACGGAACATGTGCAGGTAGACAACAACAAAGAACGCAGACGCGCCTGTGGAGTGCATGTAGCGAAGTAACCAACCGTACTCCACGTCACGCATGATGTATTCAATCGATGCAAACGCCCCATCGCCTGATGGCACGTAGTTCATGGTTAACCAAATCCCCGTCAGGATCTGGTTCACTAACACCAACATTGCTAGAGAGCCAAACAGATACCAAAAGTTAAAGTTCTTCGGCATTGGATACTCAGACAGGTGCTTTTTGTACGCATTCATTGCGGGTATGCGTTTTTCTACCCAATCAAGTAGAGCTTGCATTATGCCTCCCCAGTTTCATCAACACCGATAATGATTTTGGTATCACTCAGGTACATATGTTTAGGGACCACTAGATTTAGTGGTGCCGGAACGCCTTGGAATACTCGACCAGCCATATCAAATTTTGAACCGTGACATGGACAGAAGAAACCGGATTTCACGCCTTGCACTTGCTCACTAAAAGTGTCGGGTAGATAAGTCGGCGAGCAACCTAGGTGTGTACAAATCCCCACAGCAACGAAGTACTCTGGTTTGATAGAACGGTAGGCATTTTGTGCATATTCAGGCTGCTGTTCTTCGCCTGACTGCGGGTCTCGAAGTTGGCCTTCGAGGTTTTTCAATCCATCGACGACGGCTTGTGCACGACGGACAACCCAGACAGGCTTACCACGCCACTCAACACGAACCATCTGCCCTTCTTCGAGCTTTCCGATTTCCACTTCAACAGGGGCACCCGCAGCTTTTGCTTTTTCACTTGGGTTCCAAGATTTTATAAAAGGAACGGCGACAGCAGCAGCTCCTAAACCACCGACAACCGCAGTTGTCGCAGTCAAGAAACGTCTGCGGCCGTTATTTAAAGGCGCATTGCTCATCCAAACATTCTCCCATTTGCTCCCTATGGTCTGGGCCTCGTGACCCTATTAAAATCCCTTAAAGAGCATGGCTAACAAAATACGAATTTAGTTGTATTTATTTGATGGCAAATGATAAATAAAACCCTACTTTTTGACAAGATAAAGCTACCTTTTTGTAACATTCATCAAGTAATTCGCCTATGGCGTCACAAAAGATGAACAGCGGCTGAAGCAGAGTTGAGAAGCGTAGTAGGAAAGCCAGAATGGGGGAGACTAAAAAACAAAAAGCCTGGCGTGAAGCCAGGCTTTTGAGACCACAATCCAGTAAAAACTGGACGCCAATCTTTGCGAGAAAGATTAACGCTTAGAGAACTGTGGACGACGACGTGCTTTACGTAGACCAACTTTCTTACGTTCAACGCAACGAGCGTCACGAGTGACGTAACCTGCTGCACGTAGAGTAGGACGTAGAGACTCATCGTATTCCATTAGAGCGCGAGTGATACCGTGACGGATAGCACCTGCTTGACCTGAAATACCGCCACCTTTAACAGTCACGTATAGGTCTAGTTTCTCAGTCAATTCAACTAGCTCTAGAGGCTGTTTAACAACCATGCGAGAAGTTGGACGACCGAAGTACTCATCAAGGCTACGCTTGTTGATTACGATGTTGCCGCTGCCTGGTTTGATGAAAACACGTGCAGCTGAGCTTTTGCGACGGCCAGTGCCGTAGTATTGATTCTCTGCCATTTTCGAAATCCCCGATTAGATGTCTAGTACTTGTGGTTGTTGAGCAACATGGTTGTGCTCAGCGCCAGCGTAAACTTTAAGCTTACGGTACATAGCACGGCCTAGAGGACCACGTGGAAGCATACCTTTAACCGCTAGCTCAAGCGCCATTTCAGGCTTACGATCGATCAACTTTTCAAAAGTGATTGATTTTAGGCCACCTGGGAACTCAGAGTGACGGTAGTAAACTTTGTTTTTAGCCTTGTTGCCTGTTACAGCAACTTTCTCAGCATTGATAACGATGATGTAATCACCAGTGTCAACGTGAGGAGTGTATTCAGCTTTGTGTTTGCCACGTAGGCGAGATGCAATTTCACTTGCTAGACGGCCAAGAGTTTTACCTTCAGCGTCTACAACGTACCAGTCGCGTTTTACAGTTTCTGGTTTAGCAACGAAAGTTTTCATGCTAACAATAACCCGTTAATTTATTAAATTTACACTTAAAGGAGCTTTCGCTCCCACTGACTAAGAGTCCAGTCAACACCCCTTCGAGTGGTTGGTTCTCTCGACCCGTTATCTCGAAATACCTTCGATAATCAAGGTCTGCAGTAACGGTGGGTCGCAGGATTATAGAGAAGTCAGTAGAAAAAATCACCTTTTTTTCAGTGAAAATTGCATTTTTTTTTCGCCTCTCCCTTCCCTCGCAAACGTGTCACGCTAAATGCTCGCGCGCTAGGTACTCATGACTTTGCATTTCGATCAAACGAGACTGGCAGCGCTTAAATTCGAACGCCAATTGCCCGCCGGTGTATAGCGCATCGAGTGGCACTTCTGCCGAGATGATCAAAGTGACATGACGCTCATAAAACTCATCAACCAACGCGATAAAACGCCGCGCCGCATCGTCTATGGTGTGGCCCATCTGTTTCACGTCAGCCAGCAACACTGTATGGTAGAGTTTAGAGAGCTCAATGTAATCATTTTGACTGCGTGCACTTTGACACAACTGCGCAAACGTCGCATGCAGGACACCTTCAGCGCTTTGTACGACGTCTACCTGACGGTGGTTGATTTCAATGCGCACTTCACCGACCTTCCCATCGCCCACCAGTTGATGAAAGTAGTGCTCCAGGTTTTGACTGGCCATATCATCCAGAGGGAAATGGTAAATTTCCGCTTGCTCAAGGGTGCGCAAGCGATAATCAATGCCGCTGTCGACATTTAATATGTCACAGTGCGTTTTGATTAATTCAATAGCAGGCATAAAGCGCGCACGTTGCAAACCATTTCGATAAAGATCATCAGGAGGAATATTGGACGTTGCCACTAAAATGACGCCGCGTTTGAACAGCGCTTGAAACAAGGTACCCAAAATCATCGCGTCAGTGATATCCGACACGAAAAACTCATCAAAACAGATGATCTCCGCTTCTGCCTTGAAGATGTCGGCGACCTCCTCTAGCGGATCGTTCCTTTCCCCCAGTCGATTCAACTCATCGTGAACTCGATACATAAAACGGTGAAAGTGCACACGCATTTTTTTCTCAGAGGGCAGCGCATCAAAAAACGTGTCCATCAGATAGGTTTTTCCTCGTCCGACGCCCCCCCAAAAATAGAGACCTTTCGGCGCTGTCACAGGTGTGGCAGCACGCTTGCCAAACCATGCTTTCCAACCGGTGACTTGAGGCTGGGGCAGCGCTTGATAATCAATAAATTGGTGATAGAGACGATCCAGCGCTGTCACCGCTTGCAACTGAGCAGGGTCAGACTGAAAACCGTTTTTTTGGATATCGTTTTGGTAAATCTCTAGTGGTGTCATGACTTCACGGCCTATTAGGGAGTCGTTGAAACTGCTAACGAGAGCACACGCATTTTTCTTTATCGGCTCAGGAAGTCATAGTACCATGTCAAAACAGCATGTGTAATCAATCCGTAAAAAACATGTTAAATAACAATCATAAGGAGCCATTATGCCTTGGATTTACGCCCTCGTAGGTTTGCTTGTTGGTGCCGTTTTAGGCGTGCTTTTTTCCCGTATCAGCACTCCAGGTTACAAAAAACAGAAGAACATCCAAAAAGACCTCGACAACACTAAGTTTCAACTCGAGCAACAAAAGCAAGACCTTACCGATCACTTTGCCCAAACGGCTGAAATGCTTGATGCCCTCGGCAAAGAGTACACCAAGCTTTACCAGCACATGGCCAAAACTTCTGGCGAGCTTTTGCCGAATATTCCTGAACAAGACAATCCTTTTGTTAAAAAAATCACAGAGCAAGCCAGTACAGAATCTGAGGTAATTTCCGAGCAAACACACAGTGTGGATACACCAATGGATGAAGCACCTAAAGATTACGCTCAAGGTGCGACGGGCCTTCTTAAAGAACAAAAGAAACCCGTCGTCGATGAAAAAGAAGTGCTATCTGCTAAAGCTTCTTGATTGAATTTCATGAACTTTACAAAGGTTTTTGAGTCATAACTCCCATGAGTGGCCATTGAGTTTTGATTTTGACGTACAAATATCAGACGAGAGCCTTCACTTAATAGGAGTATCCGATGAAAAAACCTTTGCTTGCCTTAACCGTTCTATCCTTAAGCTTAAGTTCCATCATCGCCCCCATGCCGGCGAGCGCAGCCCTACCACTCTCCGTCAATGGAGAGCAGCTTCCCTCTCTTGCCCCGATGCTTGAGAAAGTGACGCCAGCTGTGGTGAGCATTTCTGTTGAAGGTACCCAGGTATCACGTCAACAGATCCCCGATCAGTTCCGCTTCTTTTTTGGTCCAGACTTCCCTACCGAGCAACTGCAAGAGCGCCCCTTTCGTGGCTTAGGCTCAGGCGTCATTATTGACGCCAAAAAAGGGCATGTCGTGACCAACTACCACGTCATCAACGGCGCGGAAAAAATTCGCGTCAAACTGCATGATGGTCGTGAGTATGATGCCGAGCTGGTCGGGGGCGACCAGATGTCAGATGTGGCCCTGCTCAAGCTAGAAAAAGCCAAGAACCTCACCCAAGTCACCATCGCGGATTCTGATCAGCTGCGCGTCGGCGACTTTACCGTCGCGATAGGTAACCCGTTTGGCCTCGGCCAAACCGTGACCTCGGGTATCGTCTCGGCCTTGGGGCGCAGTGGTCTCAATATCGAAAACTTCGAGAACTTTATTCAGACCGATGCGGCGATCAACAGTGGCAACTCTGGGGGGGCTTTGGTCAACCTCAAGGGGGAGTTGATTGGTATCAACACTGCTATTTTGGGTCCTAACGGCGGCAACGTCGGGATTGGCTTTGCGATTCCATCGAATATGATGACCAACTTGACCGATCAAATCCTTGAGTTCGGAGAAGTGAAACGCGGCATGTTGGGTGTACAAGGCGGCGAAATCACCTCAGAGCTAGCAGAAGCACTGGGCTATGAATCAAGTAAAGGCGCTTTTGTCTCACAAGTGGTGCCAGACAGCGCTGCTGATGACGCGGGGCTGCAAGCCGGTGACGTGATCGTGTCGGTCAATGGTAAAGAGATCAACTCGTTCAGTGAACTGAGAGCGAAAGTCGCCACCTTAGGCGCGGGCAAACAGATCACCTTGGGTATCGTGCGTGACGGTAAGTCAAAATCCTTCGATGTCACCCTAGGCGAACAAACCGATGTGAAAACCACCGCCGATAAACTGCACGAAGGGCTATCGGGCGCTCAACTGACCAACACCAATGCGAGCGACGCCGTTCAAGGGGTGAAAGTGGCATCGGTTGAAAAAGGCTCGAAAGCGGAAGCGTATCAGCTTCAAGCGGACGACATCATCATCGGCGTCAATCGCAAACGAGTGAAAAACTTGGCTGAGTTCCGCAGCGCACTGGAAAAACAACCGGGCGTATTGGCCCTCAATATCCAACGTGGTGAGCGTACCCTGTATCTTGTGATTCGCTAACCCGTTCGAGATTTTCTTTCGTTAAGGCAGCCTTCTCAGGGCTGCCTTTTTGTTGATGCTCGCACTGCGCCGCTCACTAACTTCACGTCTGACGGGGTTAGTGCTATTCTTGGCCAACTTACCTGTTGAAAATGAATAACAAATGAGGAAAGCATGCTGCGATTTTTATTGCGCTCAGTCGGATTGGGGTTAATCACAGCATTGCTCTTGTTATTGGCGATTCCGTCGTTGCGCTCCAATATTTTACCGAAACATGTGCCAACTGACCTTCCTCTCTTCTCCCGTGAACAAATTTCGTTTAACCAAGCGGTTCGAAATGCAGCGCCTGCCGTGGTCAACATTTACAGTCGAAAATACACCGAATCCGATCGCACTAAGCTCTCGACACAGGGGCTAGGTTCTGGGGTTATCGTCAGTGAAAAAGGCTATATCATCACCAACTATCATGTTGTCGCTCAGGCGGATCAAATCATCGTCGCAGTACAAGATGGTCGCGTTGCCGCTGCGCAATTAGTCGGGAAAGATCGCCGTACAGACATCGCGATATTGCAGATCGAGGGCAGTAACCTGCCGGTCATTCCGCTCAATCCAGAGTACACCCCAAAAGTTGGTGATGTAGTGCTTGCCATCGGTAACCCATATAACCTCGGCCAAACCACCACATTTGGAATTATCTCCGCAACTGGTCGCTCCTCCATCAGCGCCGATGGTCACCAAGCGTTTATTCAAACCGACGCGGCAATCAACGAGGGGAACTCGGGGGGCGCTTTGGTCAATACTCGTGGTGAATTGGTCGGCATCAATACGGCCTCTTTCCAACAAGCAACTGAGCTCGAAACCTACGGTATCTCTTTTGCGATTCCCTACTCGTTAGCAAATAAAATCATGCAAAAAATCATCGCCGATGGACGCGTAATTCGCGGCTATATCGGTATCGATGGTCAAGACATCAACTCAGTGACGTCGCGTTTACTCGGCAATGACCATCTTGGTGGCATTGTGGTGTTAGGGGTCGACCCGAATGGACCTGCCGCGCAAGCTGGATTTGAATCGCAAGACATCATCTTGAAAATCGACGGCAATAAGATCAATGGTCGTCAAAGTGTGTTAGACATAGTGACAGAGCTGCGTCCGGGTACGGTTGTGGATGTTCTCATTCTGCGTAAAGGAGAAGAGAAAACACTGTCTGTGACCATTGCTGAAGATACTCGTCTCAATTAACGCGACTTTTAGACCACACATAAACCAAATAAAACGCCCACCTTATCGAGTAAGGTGGGCGTTTGGCTTTTCTAGCACGATGATCTTAGAGTTAAGACTCCGACACCTCGCTGTCCGAACTGACGTTGCCTAAATCAATCTCAATAGCTGTCACTCGTTGCAAGCCACGTGGCAGCAAGCCACCACGACGACCACGCTCACCGCGGTAGTTGTCGAGATCGTTAGGCTTCAAGCCCAACTTGCGCTTACCGGCGTACAGCGTCACGGTTGCCGCTTTCGGCACTGCAATCAGGTGAGAGACAACCTCTTCACGCTCTTTGGCTTTGGCGGCAGGGATATTAATGATCTTATTACCCTTACCTTTACCAAGCTGAGGCAAGTCTTTAATTGGGAACAAGAGCATGCGACCTTGGTTGGTGATGGCCAAAATTTCATCATTGTCTAAATCGCCAACAGCATGAGGTGGCATGACTTCCGAGTTAGCAGGCAAGGTGACCAGCGCCTTACCACTGCGGTTTTTCGACAATAAATCACTGCCTTTACAAACAAATCCATAACCGGCATCGGAGCCCACCAGCCACAGCTGATCTTCTTCGCCCATCACAACCTGACGAACGGTCGAACCTGCACTGATGTTCAAACGACCGGTGATCGGCTCACCTTGGCTACGCGCCGAAGGTAACGAGTGCGATTCAAGCGAGTAACTGCGACCATCACTGCCAAGGAAAACCGCCGGCTGATTGCTCTTACCACAGGCATGAGCGAGATAGTTATCGCCAGACTTGTAGTTCAAGCTTTCCACGTTCACATCATGGCCCTTCGCGTGGCGAATCCAGCCTTTCTCTGACAATACGACCGTGATCGGTTCACTTGGTACTAAATCACGCTCTGTAAGCGCTTTGGCTTCTTCACGCTCGACCATAGGTGAACGGCGGTCGTCACCGTACTTCTCAGCATCGGCTTTGATCTCTTTCTTCAACAAGGTGTTGAGACGACGTTCAGAGCCCAGCAGTTGCTCCAGTTTTTCTCGCTCTTTTTGCAGCTCGTCTTGTTCACCACGGATCTTCATCTCTTCCAGTTTGGCGAGATGGCGAAGTTTGGTGTCCAAAATCGCGTCAGCTTGAATGTCGGTGATGCCAAAGCGTGCCATTAACACGGCTTTTGGCTCATCTTCCGTGCGGATGATTTCAATCACTTCATCCAAGTTGAGATAAGCGACTAGCAAGCCTTCCAAAATGTGCAAACGCGCCATGACTTTATCCAGGCGATATTGCAGGCGGCGACGCACTGTCGAACGACGAAACTCGATCCACTCAGAGAGGATTTGCACCAACCCTTTCACTTGAGGGCGGTTATCCAAACCGATCATGTTTAAATTCACACGATAGTTTTTCTCGAGATCCGTTGAGGCAAACAAGTGATTCATCAATTGGTCGCAGTCAACGCGATTGGAGCGTGGCACCACCACGATACGCGTTGGGTTCTCGTGATCCGACTCATCACGCAAGTCATCCACCATCGGCAGTTTTTTCGCTCGCATCTGGGCGGCGATTTGCTCAAGTAGTTTCGCGCCAGAGACTTGGTGTGGCAGTGCGGTGATCACAATATCACTGCCCTCTTTGTGCCAAACCGCGCGCATTTTCACACTGCCGCGACCGGTGCGATAAATCTTCTCTAGGTCCGCTTTGGGCGAGATGATTTCGGCTTCGGTTGGGTAATCGGGGCCTTGCACAAAGCCCATCACATCATTGAGGTCCGCTTTAGGGTGGTCAATCAGATGAATGGTTGCCTCAGCCACTTCGCGCACATTGTGCGGCGGAATATCCGTGGCCATACCTACTGCAATACCGGTGACGCCGTTAAGCAAGATATGCGGTAAACGTGCTGGCAGCATTTGGGGCTCTTTCATCGTGCCATCAAAGTTAGGCTGCCATTCAACGGTGCCTTGACCTAACTCACCCAGCAATACTTCCGCAAACTTTGATAATTTCGCTTCGGTATAACGCATCGCAGCGAAGGATTTCGGATCGTCCGGCGCACCCCAGTTCCCTTGACCGTCCACCAATGGATAACGGTAAGAGAAGGGCTGAGCCATCAACACCATCGCTTCGTAACAGGCTGAGTCGCCGTGCGGGTGATACTTACCCAGCACGTCACCGACCGTACGAGCGGATTTTTTGTATTTCGCCGACGCCGAGAGACCGAGCTCCGACATGGCGTAGATAATGCGTCGTTGAACCGGTTTTAATCCGTCACCGATATAAGGTAACGCACGGTCCATAATGACGTACATTGAGTAGTTTAAATAGGCGTCTTCCGTGAACTTGCGCATTGGCAACTGTTCGACACCATCATAGGTAATTTCTGTCGACATTCACTATACCTCTGCCAAATCGCCGTTGCTCTGTAACCATGAGCGGCGGTCATCCGCACGCTTTTTACCCAACAACATATCCATCATCTCTAATGTCGCTTCATTGTCATCAATGGTTAGCTGCACCAGACGGCGGGTGTTCGGGTCCATAGTGGTCTCACGCAATTGCAGTGGGTTCATCTCACCCAGACCTTTGAATCGCTGTACGTTGATCTTGGCTTTTTTCTTCGACAAACGCTCCAAGATGCCTTCTTTTTCATCGTCATCCAGTGCGTAAAACACTTCTTTTCCGCAATCGATACGATACAAAGGAGGCATAGCAACATAGATGTGTCCCGCTTCCACCAGCGCACGGAAGTGGCGAGTAAACAACGCACACAGCAGCGTGGCGATATGCAGACCATCGGAATCCGCATCGGCAAGAATACAGATCTTGCCATAACGCAGTCCTTCAAGGTTGTCGTTGTCTGGGTCAATGCCGAGTGCCACGGAAATATCGTGCACCTCTTGCGAAGCGAGCACTTGGTCAGCCGAGACTTCCCACGTATTGAGAATTTTACCCCGCAGTGGCATCACCGCTTGGAACTCTCTATCACGCGCCTGTTTGGCAGAGCCGCCCGCCGAGTCACCCTCGACAAAGAAAATTTCGGTTCGGTTGAGATCTTGCACCGAGCAATCGGTCAGTTTGCCTGGTAAGGCTGGGCCAGAGGCCACTTTTTTACGCACGACCTTCTTGCTCGCTCGCATGCGGCGATGAGCATTGGCAATACAAACTTCAGCCAGTTGCTCCGCCAATTGCGGCTTTTCATTCAGCCACAAACTGAAGGCATCTTTGACCACCCCAGAGACAAACGCTGCGGTTTGGCGCGAAGAGAGACGCTCTTTAGTTTGGCCCGCAAATTGCGGATCTTGCATCTTGACCGAGAGCACGTAAGAACAGCGATCAAAAATATCATCGCCCGTCAGTTTGACGCCACGTGGCAGCAAGTTGCGGAACTCACAGAATTCACGCATCGCATCCAACAAGCCTTGGCGCAAACCATTGACGTGCGTGCCGCCTTGTTTGGTCGGCACCAAGTTAACGTAACTTTCCGTGATCATCTCGCCGCCTTCTGGCTGCCAAATCACGGCCCAATTGGCCATTTCCGTCTCAGCGACGAATTCACCAATGTACGGCACCTCAGGCAAGACCGGATAGCCTTTTACCCCTTCTGCGAGGTAATCTTTGAGGCCATCTTCGTAGAACCATTTATGCTCTTCGTTGTTAACTTGATCGACGAAAGTGATCTCAAGTCCTGGGCAAAGCACCGCTTTTGCGCGCAGGTTGTTGACCAACCTAAGGGCAGAGAACTTAGCACTGTCGAAGTATTTGGCATCTGGCCAGAAGTGAACGGCGGTACCCGTATTACGGTTGCCGCAGGTGCCCGTCACCGTGAGTTCGGTGACGGCAGCGCCATGTTCAAAAGCAATTTCATGCACTTGCCCTTGACGTCTAACGGTGACTTCCACGCGTTTTGACAACGCGTTTACCACAGAGATCCCCACCCCGTGGAGACCGCCAGAGAATTTGTAGTTGTCGTTGGAGAACTTACCACCCGCGTGAAGCTTGGTCATGATGAGTTCTACGCCAGAAATTCCTTTCTCTGGGTGAATATCCACCGGCATGCCGCGGCCATCATCAATCACCTCTAATGATTGATCGGCGTGCAGAATGACTTTGATCTTCTTAGCATGTCCAGCGAGAGCCTCATCCACTGAGTTATCAATCACTTCTTGCGCTAAGTGGTTGGGTCGCTCTGTTTCGGTATACATGCCAGGACGATGTCGTACTGGGTCGAGACCTTCAAGAACCGAGAGGTCTTTCGCATTATATTGTTCAGTCATAATACGGAGTTCGTTATAAAGAATGAAAACATGACTGTGCGCTGATGAAATCAGGCTTCGAATTGAAAAAGTGGCTCGTGTGACAAATCAACACTTTTGCCAAAACCGCACAAGTATAGGTGGAACATAGTCTGGAAGAGTATCAACTATGTCAAGTGAGACAGCGAAGTAACAAGCAAATTTATGACTCTTCCCTCAATGAGGGCTAGAGCGCTAGGAACTCCACAATCGCCGCAGGGTAGTATTCAAAGCCGACAAAACTGTGATCGCCGCCTTCGATAACGGTCTGTTTCGCGCCAGCTAATTTGCTCACGGCTTGACGGTAGTCCAACACTTCATCGCCGGTTTGTTGCAGCAGCCAAAAATCACTCGGATTTGCAATCACCTCAGTGTCGAGCGCTTTAAGCTCCTCGATATGGCACGCTTGTAAACAATACTCTTCTTGAGTGTAGGGGTTTTTCTGAGGGCCTAAGAAATCCGCCAATAGTTCATAGGGCTTGATAGCAGGGTTAATCACCACCGCTTTAAAGCCAAACTTTTGATTGAGCCACATCGACAAATAGCCACCGAGCGAGCTGCCCACCAGGGCTATCTGATAGTCATGTCGATGCTGTTCGACAATCGCCAGCAAATGCGCGGCCGCTTGCTCAGGAAAGCTGGGCAGACGGGGGATCTCTACTCGAATATCAGGGCGGTGAAACTGGCAATAGTCTCGCATCACATTGGCTTTTAGCGACTGAGGTGAGCTGTTAAAGCCGTGAATGTACAAGAGCATTGAAGGTTTCATGATCAGTATCCTGCTGAGCTAAAGTCCGGTTGAAATTGCCCTTCTGGCAATCGCTGAACACGAGTCTCAAACGAGCCATCGGCATTAAGAATCAGTTCTCGCCAGCCTGGTGAGCGCACATCAAGCGCAAAGTCGTTCGAGTTGGGTTTAAATTGCACGCAAGTAGACGGCGTCGCCATCACTTGTACGCCCTGATGATTCACGTTCATATCTTGATGAACATGACCACACAGCACCGCTTTGGTGTTGTTGTGTTTACTTACAACCTGCCAAAAGTTGTCTGCGTCTTTTAAGCAGTGCTGATCAAGCCATGCACTACCAACCAAAATTGGGTGGTGATGCAACAACACCAAAGCGTGTTTGTCTGGGTATTGCGCCAGCTTGCTATCGAGCAGGTCTAACTGACTGTCGCTTAAACGACCATGAGGAACGCCAACCACTTGCGAGTCAAGTAAGATCAGTTGCCAGTGTTCACCGAGCAGGACATGCTCAGCAGGCTGAATTTGTGAGGTTGGCAATACCGAAGTCATACTGGGCTTAAAATCGTGATTGCCCGGTAGCCAAAAGCACGTTTTCTCAAGCGGAGCAATCCCATTGACGAAGCGTTGATACGACTTTTCGGTGTGATCCTGAGAAATATCACCGGTCGCCAGAATGGCATCAAACTCGACGTGACGTTCGACAATGGCGTTGACCACTGCGTGGAAGCTGTCGCGCGTATTTACGCTCAGTAAGCTGCCATCTTCGGGTTCAAAAAGATGCGTATCGGTAATCTGAACTAATTTGATACTGCCATTCTGCGCTGTATTAGACACTACTTTCAAAATATAAACCTAGATATTTAACGGAGCTTTACTAATGCCCTGCTTCAAACAAAACGACAGCCAATCGCCTAAAAAGCGGTTGAGTTGCACTTTTTCATCTTGTTGAACCATCTTATCGTTCGGATAGTCGTAACGAGGGTTCACCCGTTTTAGATGCTCGCAACCACACACTTCAGCCACGCGAGCATCGTGGTAGAGCCTGACAGACATTCTTGGCAATGGAAATACTGGAACGTCATCACTTTGACAAATATCGACCAAAGTTGTGTACTTTGTGACTTCGCACACTTGAATTTGATACGTCATGCTCGCCGCTTCATAGCAGCGAACGTCGTCGATGCTCGGCTGCGCAGGCAGCAAGGCATTCAACTTGGCGTAATTGGTCTCATAAGTCCGCATCAGATCCGCTAAATCAACATGATACGGTTTCTTCATTGCTACTTGTGTCATCATTCTCTCAAGTGAGTTATGCCTTAGTCGCCCAGTTGGCTCGGACTCGTTGTTGGTTCAATTGCAACCATTGTAGCGCGATGATCGAGGCACCATTTTCAATCGAACCATCCAACACCGCTTGGTACGCGTGTTCACGACTCATCACGTGCACTCGAATGTCCTCTCCTTCATAGTCTAAACCATGAACGCCATGCGCTTTAGAGGCATCCACCTCTCCGACAAAAACATCCAGCTTTTCAGAGCAGCCACCAGACGATGGGTAATAAGAGGTCACTTTCTCAAGGCGCCCAACTTCAATCCCGGCCTCTTCCACTGCTTCTCGGCGCACCACCGACTCGGCGTGCTCGCCAGGCTCAATCATGCCGGCGACAATTTCTAACTGCCAAGGGCTGTCATGCTCTAGAGCGCCAACACGAATCTGCTCGATGATCACCACTTGATCCCGCTCTGGGTCGTAAGGGAGCATCGCCGCGGCATGGCCGCGTTCAAACATCTCACGCTCAATGGGTTCACTCCAGCCCCCCTCAAACAGCTTATGTCTAAAACAATATTTGACCATTTTAAAGAAACCGTCGAATAGCGTCGTCTTCGAGATGATTTCAATATCGCGTCGGGTAAAATGCGTTTTCTGCGGGCTCGGTTGTTGCATTTGGTACCTCTCTGAGTGAATCTTATAGTTTACTCAGTCAATTGCTGAACTTCCAAGGGCCTAGCTCAACTTTTTGTGCAAAATTTATAGATTTATTTAAATTGATTAATTTTTTATATTGCACAGTTGGACAGTTACATGTAAAACTCTGAAAAGATTCGAGCAAAATGACAACAAATTGGGTTAAACTCCATGAGTCAACTTTTTCATATATAGGCAGGAATAGGACCAATGAAGAAACTGCTTCCCCTTTTTATTAGCGCAGCGTTAGGCGGCTTAAGCACTCAAGTATCAGCTGACACGCTGGCAGAAATCTACGATCAGGCCAAAGAGAATGATCCCACCCTTTTGAGTGCAGCGGCTCAGCGTGATGCAGCGTTTGAAGCGGTGACTTCCAGTCGCGCCACGCTACTGCCTCAAATTAACTTAACGGCGGGTTACAACTTGACCCGTGGTGAAAAGGATCGTGATGATGGCCAAACAAACGACAATGATGTAAACGCATTAACGGCGGGTATTGGTTTCTCACAGCAACTTTATAACCGCACCAGTTGGATTACGTTGGATACCGCGGAGAAAAGCGCCCGTCAACAAGACGCCTCTTATGCGGCGATCCAACAAGCGTTGATCCTACGTGTCGCTACTGCCTACTTTGATGTGTTGCGTGCACAAGATAATCTAGAATTTGTTCAAGCGGAAAAAGCTGCGGTCGGTCGTCAGCTTGAGCAGACTAAGCAGCGTTTTGAAGTGGGCCTATCAGCGATTACTGATGTGCATGATGCTCAGGCGCAATACGACTCAGTGCTTGCCGATGAAGTGCTGGCGCAAAACACATTGACCAACAGCTATGAAGGGCTACGTGAAATCACGGGGCAATCGCACTCTGAACTGTACGTCCTCGATACTGACCGTTTCTCGGCAACGAAAACTCAAGCGGCCATTGATGCTCTCGTGGAAGAAGCGCAGCAGAAGAACCTCAGCTTACTCTCAGCGCGTATCGCTCAAGATGTGGCAAAAGACAATATCTCTTTGCAAAGCTCTGGTCACCTACCGTCATTAACCCTAGATGGTGGTTACAGTTACACAGACCTAGATAAGAGTGCGTATGACTCTACTAATGGCACAACGAACGACTTTAATATTGGTCTGAACCTTAGCGTACCACTCTACACCGGTGGCGCGACGACCTCACTCACCAAGCAAGCGGAATTCAACTACGTTGCTGCCAGCCAACAACTTGAAGCGACCTACCGCAGCGTGGTGAAAGATGTCCGTGCGTTCAACAACAACATCAGCGCATCGATTGGTGCCCTGCGTGCTTACGAACAAACCGTCGTCTCTGCCAAATCCGCGCTGGAAGCGACAGAAGCGGGCTTTGATGTCGGTACACGTACCATTGTTGACGTACTTGATTCAACGCGTCGTCTGTACGATGCCAACAAAAACCTCTCCAATGCACGTTACGATTACATCCTAAGCGTGCTTCAATTGCGTCAAGCTGTTGGTACCTTGAGTGAGCAAGACATTCTTGATATCAACGCGGGTTTGAAAGCGTCAAGCTAAGCCCACACGTGACTAACAATAAAAAATGGTTGGCCCACAAGCCAACCATTTTTTCATCTCGATTCTTCTAACCTAATAGCGTTTAGTAGACCTTATCAACCGTCACTTGGTTTTGCACCAGCCACTTCACCATACCTTGGTAAGTAAGGGCGACGGCTACATCAATCGGCTCTTCGCTGCCCACATCGAACGGCTGACTAAAGGCCACTTCCCAGTGATGCTCATCTTGAGTACGCAAATCAAATTGGTCTGGCGTCAACTGCCAACGCTGATCGCCTTGCTTGAGCGTGACGGTCTCCACATCAAGCTCCGCAGGTAAAACGGCATTACTTTTGAGGTACAAGGCCCCGTGCAGCGTA
>NZ_JCBDGH010000047.1:0-39065 GCF_059833955.1 Vibrio sp. R15-SG3-ISO1A | reverse complement strand
GCTTGTGCTCTTCAGGTGTCTCTTCGCTACTGTTACTTGCTAATGCGGCTTTGCGCGCTTTCGCTCTGGCCACAGCAGCGGCGACGGCGGAAGATTTGTCTGTTTCGCTTTGCTCAGCACTTTGAGTGGTTTCTTGTTGCGCTTTCTGCGCTTTTTTCTCGCGGGCTTGACGCTTACGCTCTTCTCGCAACTTGGCCATTTCCGTGTTGTCCGGTTGGTCGCTGCTGCTTGTCGCTTGCTCTCTAGCCACTTCTTGTTTCGCTTTGGCTCTGGCAATCGCGGCGGCGACCGCTGGCTTGGTTTTGCTGTCTTCGCTTGTGGATTTTTGCGCTTTCACACGCGCGATGGCGGCGGCGATGGCGTCATCTCCTCCAGTGGCTTTCATCTCGCTGCGACGTTCATCCGCGGCCTTTTTGAAGCGATTCTCACGTTCGGCTTTGTCACGTTCCATACGCGCTTTTTTCTCTTCAAAGCGGAGTTTGGCGCGCTCTGCTGCTTGCGCTTCTTCTTTGCGCGTGCGTATTTCCGCTTTGGCCTGGCGATAATATTGCACAAGTGGGATCTCGCTAGGGCAGACGTACGCACAAGCGCCACATTCAATGCAGTCTTTTAGATTGAGCTCTTCACATTTTTCATACTCTTGCGATTTCGCATACCACTGCAACTGTTGAGGCAATAGTGACGCGGGACAAACCTCAGCGCACTGAGCACAGCGAATGCACGCCATTTCCGTACCCGCAGGGGCGATCTCGCGGCGAGTTGGGGCAAGAATACAGTTAGATGTTTTTGTGATGGGCACATTGGCGTGCGGCAAGGTAAAGCCCATCATTGGCCCACCCATGATCAATCGAGGTAGGCGCTTATCTGCTTGATAGCCGAACTCGTCGAGCAGCGCTTGAACTGGGGTGCCCAAAGCCGCAAGGACGTTGCGTGGTTGACGAAATGCATTGCCCGTTAACGTAACGATGCGCTCAATCAAAGGTTCACCATCCACAACGGCGCGTTTGATGGCGTACAGCGATCCAACGTTTTGTACCATCATCCCAATGTCCGCTGGGATGCCATCGGCGGGGACTTCTTTGTTAGTCAGCAGTTTGATGAGCTGCTTTTCACCGCCCGAGGGGTACTTAGTCGGTACGACACGAATGATCAGGTCTTTGTCTTGCGCTGCCGCTTCTAAGGCTGCAATCGCCTCAGGTTTGTTGTCTTCAATGCCGATCACGGTCAGCTTAGGCTTGAGAATATGCTCGACAATCTCGATGCCCGTGATCACCTCTTGTGCAAACTCTCGCATCAAGGTGTCATCGGCGGTGATGTAGGGTTCACACTCAGCGGCATTGATGATCAAAATCTCGGTACGCGAGAGGCCCGATTGAATCTTTTTCGCGGTAGGAAAGCCAGCGCCTCCCATACCAGAAATCCCCGCTAGGCGGATCTTTTCAATCAGAGCTTCTGGAGAGTGTTGGCTGAAATCAGGCCAAGGGGCTTTGTCATACCAGGTATCTTTGCCATCGGGTTGAATGACAATGCAGGTCTCCGACAAACCGGAAGGGTGGGCGGTGGTACGAGGCTCAATCGCCGTAATGGTGCCTGAGGTGGGCGCGTGCACGGGCAACGTGAACGTGACGTCGTACTTGGTTAACGGCTCACCTTTTAAGACGTGCGCACCGATATCAACCAGTAAGGTCCCTTCTTTGCCGATGTGCTGTTTGAGAGGCAGCACAATTTCAGTTGGCAACGAGGCGCGAACCAATTCACTGCCCAGCGACTGCTGTTTATTCTCTGGTGGGTGAATTCCCCCAGGAAACTGCCACAGCGTACCTGATTTAATTTGTTCGATTAATGACAACATACCAGTCCTTAATTCACGCTTTTCTGCGCGGAGGCAGAATCGGTAATATCAACAACAGGAATGGCGTCCAGTTGCCACTTCCAGTTCGCTGTAGTGTTTTCTACAGGAATCATTTCAATGCAGTCCGTTGGGCACGGCGCGACACACAAATCGCAGCCAGTGCATTCATCTTTAATCACGGTATGTAGCGCTTTGGTGCCGCCAACAATGGCATCAACCGGGCAGGCTTGAATGCACTTGGTGCAGCCAATACACATATCCTCATGAATAAAGGCGACTTTTTTGACGGCTTCATCTAGGTCATGCGCAGACTCTGTCGCTTCGACACCCATTAAATCCGCCAGCTTCTCAATGGTGGCTTGACCGCCGGGAGGACACTTGTTGATCTCGTCTCCTGTGGCGATCGCTTCCGCATAAGGGCGACAGCCAGGGTAGCCGCACTGGCCACACTGTGTTTGCGGTAAAATCGCGTCGATTTGATCGACGATCGGATCGGCTTCTACTTTGAAGCGGATGGAGGCGAAGCCCAAGATTGCGCCAAACAGCGCAGCAAGCGCGGCAATCGCGATAACGGCAATTAGGATGGCACTCATTACAGCTTCACCAACCCAGTAAAGCCCATAAAGGCGAGAGACATCAGTCCTGCGGTGATCATCGCAATGGACGCCCCTTTAAATGGGACTGGCACATCCGCAGCGTTAATACGTTCACGCATCGAAGCGAACAAAATCAGCACCATAGAGAAACCCACAGCAGCGCCAAAGCCGTAGATAATCGATTGGATAAAGTTGTGGTTCTCATTGATGTTAAGCAGGGCAACACCCAGCACCGCACAGTTGGTGGTGATCAACGGCAGGAAGATGCCGAGTAAGCGGTAGAGTGTCGGACTGGTTTTGTGTACCACCATTTCTGTGAACTGCACGACGACGGCGATAACAAGAATGAAGCTCATGGTACGTAAGTATTGCAACCCAAGCGGCAGCAAGATGTAGTTTTCTACTAAATACGCGCACACGGAAGCGAGGGTTAACACGAACGTCGTCGCGAGCCCCATACCAATAGCGGTCTCTAATTTCTTAGACACCCCCATAAATGGACATAAACCCAGGAATTTTACCAGTACAAAGTTGTTCACCAGCACAGTGCCGACCAACAACAAAAGATATTCGGTCATAGTTATATAATTTAGATATTCCGATCCCGACATTATCCTGCTTTGGATGCCTAATAACAACCAAGGAAAGATAAGGTTTTATATTGTTGAATGAAAATTATACGGGATCGTGCGTCGTTTGGTCAGCCAAGTCACTAATTTGTCGTCGCTCGTTCACTTGGGTCGAGTTCAGGATAGCGCTCTGATATCGCTTTTAGTTCGCTTTGATGCTCGCGCAGTGCATTGACGCAATCATGATCCAATTTACCCATCTGAACCATCTTTTCCAGCTCTAGCAGTGCGTAAAGAATCGACGACGCCTGTTTATACGGGCGATGGGTGATCAAAGCGTCAAAGATATTTGCGACGCAGACAATACGAGCGGCGAGAGGGATCTCATTGCCTTTTAGATGGCGAGGATACCCAGAGCCATCGAGAAACTCATAGTGGTGCGCAATGATGTGTAAAAACAGCTCAGCACTGGGGTGACCACTTGCGCCCGCTTGCTCAATGAACTCATGAATGATGGCTTCGCCCGCTTGAACATGTTCTCTGAGTGTGGCGAGCTCTACCTCGGTCAACTTACCGGGTTTACACAGTAGCTCTGCCGGTAGCGTGACTTTGCCAATGTCGTGATACTGCGAAAATAAGCTGAGGTGTTCAATGGTTTCGTCATCGAGATCGTATTTGAGCGCAAGGCCCGTTGCTATTACATGTGTAAAACTGGCGACGCGCTGTTTGTGCGCCCGAGATTCTCGTTGATAGAGCGGAAACTGCGCAGCGTGCTTGCAAGCGCAATTGATCAAGGTATCCACCAGCTGATACTCAGAAAAAATCGACAACCTCATCATCTCCAAGTAAGGCTTAAGGGTATCGAGCGCCGCCGGTGTAAACGCACCCTCTTGATAAGAGTTGAGGAAGATGAACCCAAGGAATCGATCATGGATAAAGGTTGGTATGGTCGCCGAAGATCGGTAGCCATCGCGCAGTAAAGACTCAATATGCGGCGAGCGGCGCAATGTTGTTAGGTGCGTCAAAATGACCGGGCTGCGCGATTGCAGGCTTTGGCGCAGCGTCGGTAATGAACTTAGTGGCGCTTCGTAATGGGTAATATTGAGCGAAAGCGAGGTACTGTCGGCGTAACTGCGCAGCAAATGATCTCTGTCGTCATACAGGGCAAAACTTAAGTGGTCGAGAGCGGGATGGTGAACTTGCATACGCTCCAACAAGCCGGTCATTTGCTCGTTTAGGTGATGGGTTTGTGCCAGTGAAGAGTGGCGATGCAGTGTTGAGTTTTCCATGATGCCCCCCTTACAAAATCAACGCCAACGATGAATCAAGAACGAACCGATTGTTGTGCCTCACTGGGTATTGAATGTGTGCACACTCAGTTTCGGCCACATAGCTTCGGACAAGCAGTAATCTGCAATCTGCAACTTACCTACTTAAGTGTAGACAGGGATGACTCGCTTAGTGGGGAAAGGTTAAGCTAAATGCGAAAGGCTTGATCCATCGCAAACTTGGGGAGAAAAAATGTAAAGCGCCGCTGATCGCGGCGCTTAGTCTATTGGTTAATCAATACGTTTTAACTGAGCGAGGATAAAACAGGTCGTCGCGCAGATGACGACAGATGGACCAGCCGGGGTATCGTAATGCCAAGAGAGCGACAGCCCACAGATCACCGCGACACTGCCAATCAGCGATGCAAAGCACGCCATTTGCTCTGGGCTTTTGGCAAAACGTCTTGCCGCCGCAGCAGGAATGATCAGTAGTGAGGTCATGATCAAGGCCCCGACGTATTTCATACCAATCGCAATCACTAGGCCGACCAGCAACATTAAAATCAAGCGCATCAAATCGACGTTATGGCCTTCGACAGCCGCCAACTCTTCATTGACGGTGGTAGAAATGAGCGGACGCCAGAAGACGATAAGCACCGCGCCAACGACGAGAGAGCCAAGGTAAATGTAGATCAAATCTGTGGGCGTGACGGCGAGCAAATCTCCGAACAAGTAGCTCATTAAATCAATACGCACGTGATCAAGAAAGCTGACGGCCACCAAACCGAGTGATAGGGCACTGTGGGCCAAGATCCCGAGTAAGGTATCGGTGGCGACCAACTGCTGGCGTTGCAACGTGACCAGAATCACCGCGAGCGCCAAACAGCAGACCACCAAGGCGAGATACAAGTTGATATTGAGCAAAAAGCCGAGTGCGATACCCATGAGCGACGCATGAGCCAAGGTGTCCCCAAAATAGGCCATTTTTCGCCACACGACGAATGAACCCAACGGACCGGAGATCGCCGCAATACCTAGGCCGGCAAAGAGTGAGGGGAGTAGAAACTCAATCATGATGATGGTGTCCGTGAGAATGGTGAGTACAGGCCGTTGCATCGCCCGCTACGGGTTGACCGGATAAATCATGATGATGGTGGTCATGCTGGTGGTGATAAAACGCCAGTGACTCACGCTGAGCTTGTCCAAACAGCGCAATATAATTGGGGTGCTGTGCAATGTCGGCAGGTGCGCCGGAGCAGCAGATGTGATGTTGCAGACAAATCACATCGTCGGTCTTGGCCATGACGAGATGTAAATCATGGGAGACCATAAACACCGCGCAGTTAAAACGGCGGCGTAGCGTATCAATCAGCTCATACAGATCGATTTGCCCTTGCACGTCGACCCCTTGCGCCGGTTCGTCAAGCACCAATAAATCTGGACGCTGTAACAGAGCCCGCGCGAGTAACACGCGTTGCGTTTCACCGCCAGATAGCGAATGCATATTGGCCATGAGCATGTGTTCTGCGCCCACCAGTTTGAGCGAGTCGATGATCTCTTGTTGGCTGTAACGCCCGGCTAGTTTAAGAAATCGCTCAACGGTCAAAGGGAGCGAATCATTCAGCTTGAGTTTCTGTGGGACGTAGCCGGTGCGCAGCCCTTTTTGGCGTGTGATCTGGCCGGTAAAGCGCTTCTGCAAGCCAAGCAGCACTTTGACTAAGGTGGATTTACCCGCGCCGTTTGGGCCAATCAAGGTGGTGATTTCGCCGCGTTTGATGGTCAAGGAGACCTTATCGAGCACTTTGCGCTCATCAAATTGGACCGAAATATTAGCTAGTTCGACGAGAGTCGACATGAATAGAACTCATTTGCAATTCAGTATTGTTATAATGTAACATTTATACTTTCTCAACGCTATAGAGCAGTCGTACATAAATGAAACGTTTCCTTCCTCTCTTGTTGCTTATCTTGAGCAGCAAGAGTGTCGTGGCCAGCGATATTATCGCGAGTATAAAACCGATCCAATTAATTTCGTATGAATTAACACTAGGCATCAACGAGCCGGATGTTTTATTGGCGGCCAACACCTCGCCGCACGATTATGCGCTGCGTCCCTCTGACGTGCGCCGAATCAACCAAGCGGATTTGATTATTTGGTTTGGCCCAGAACTCGAGCCTTTCCTTGACAAAATCCTGGAGGGGCGTGACAACGTGCTAACACTGAGCAAAATAGACGATCTCCCTTTGCGTGAATATCAGGGCGATCATCATGATCATGACGGTCACGATCATGGCAGTCACGATCCCCACTTTTGGATGGGCGTGGAGACGGCTTCTCAGGTGGCCAAAGCGATCAGTGCCAAGTTGATTGAGGTAGACCCAAGTCAGCAAGCAGCATATCAAGCCAACCTTGCTCAGTTTGAAGCGCGCCTGCGCCAGCAGCACAATGAGATTGCCGCTCAACTCAGCAAGGTGAAAGATCAAGGTTACTATGTCTTCCACGACGCGTATGGTTACTTTGAAGAGGATTATGGCCTCAATCAATTGGGTTTTTTCACTGTTAGCCCAGAGCGCAAGCCAGGCGCGAAGAGCTTGATTGCGATAAGGCAAGCACTGTCGAAGAAAGAGGCGAAATGCGTCTTTTCTGAGCCACAATATACGCCTGCAGTGGTCGAGTCCGTGACGCGAAATACCGACGTTAATCAAGGTGTGCTTGACCCCATCGGCGCAGACATCGTGGTAGAAGCTGGCGGTTATTTCAACTTTATGCAGCAGATGGCGGACAGTTTTGAGCAGTGCTTATCGGACTAAGACGTTCAGATATAAGAATGTTCAGATATAGAGCGCAGCGCAACGGACGTTTGGCGTAACGCGCTCAGCGCAGAGAGCGAGGGAAAGGGGAGACGACGTGTCTCCCTTTTTGCTTTCGGTCACAGCGATTTGCCACAAAGAATGTGATAAGTGAGACGCAAACACCTTGTAATGACCCAGCGTTGTTAGATAATTATCGACTCAAAATAACTGCGCAGCGACTCTTGTCGCTGTGCGTCATTGATAGCAACAGGTGTATTTTGCGCGTCGTCCCTTTATCAAAACTGATGACTCAACTCATCGCTTTCTGGCTGTGTTTGAGCGCACACGTTGTATTGGCCTCTTCAGAGGTCTTTTATTCTCTACCCAGTCAAAGTCAGGGTAAGGTCTTTGCTGCCAAACAGCTGTTTCTTGCTGAGGGGGGCGGTTTGTGGCTGCAAGATGTTCGCGCCCAAATCCTCTTTTTTGACGGTCAAAACGTGGCGCCGAACGTCGGCTCGGCGCTGACGCATGATGTCGATAAAGTTGCGTACGCTGACCATGCATTTTGGTCTTTCTTTCGCAATGAAATCTATCGAACGCTGCCAAATCAGGAGCGCGAACTGGTGTTGAGCCTCACTCCTGGCACTGACATTCATTCCATCGGCGCGTCGGGAGGGTACGTCTGGTTGGCCGATGAACGCTATTTTTATACCTACCATATCCCCAGTGGTGAACTCGATACGCTCTCTTTGATGGAGTTGTATCAGTTTACCCAATCCTCAACCATCATCATCAATGATGCGCAATTTGTCGTCTCCAAATGGGTGCTCGCCACCAATGCGGGCGCCTACGTCTCCGACCGACGTCATTTCGAACACGTGCCACTTTCGCAGCAGCATTACATTGAAAAGCTCCATTACTCCGCGAAGCGAGGCGAAATTGTGGTTGGGACCTTGTCGGGAGCGCTGGTGTTTAATATCCATCGTCCTACTCAAATGGTCGCCGACATTCCGGGTTCGCACGTGCTGAGCTTGGCAGAAACAGACGACGCGTATTGGATTGGTACTGAGCAAGGCCTGATTATTTACTCCCATAACGATGGCGCTGAACGCCGTCTTGGCTCGCAGCGTTTGGCCGGGCACCCGCTTTATGGAGAGCGTATCTACTCGATCGTCAACGATGAAGCGGGCGGTATTTGGTTAGCAACCGATAAGGGCGTGCGCTATTACTCCCTGTTTTCCCCCAATTTCCAGCGTTTTGATCCGCAATTGCTCAGCGAAGGAACGGAGCGAGAGCAACCCCTGATGTTGGAGCCAATGGCGCAGCGTCAAGGTTATTGGCTCTTAACGACACTCGGGCTCTATCAACTGGACCTTACCGATGGAGGGCAGAGGACATTAGTGTATCAAGGCGCTGTTAGTGATGTGATGGAGCATCAAGAGAGCTTGTGGCTCGCGACCTCCAATGGCGTGGTCACCTTGCCACTCAGTCGCCTTGCTGAGCCACAACGGGTATCGAATGCGCCGGCTGCCAAGTATCTTGAAGTCGACAGTCAGGGCTATATCTGGGGAGCCAATGATCAGCAGTTATGGCGCTATGATCCCGAGCGCGCACTGTTCCGTGTTTTTGTCTCGGATTGGATGTTAACGCAGTACCTCCCAGCGCAACTGACGTATCTCAAATCGGCCGGTGAGCGTTTGCTGATCGGCACCGATCATGGACTGTATTTGCTCGAGCGTGGTGTGATCAAGTTTGTTGATGACAGCAGCCAATACGGCGGCGTGAGCCACATTATTGAGGTGGCAGATGATGAGCTTTGGGTGGCTGGTCAATACGGGCTCTATCGTGTTGATACGGCGACAGGGATCACCGAATCGCTAGCGTTGATTGATGGTCATATCTCGCCAAAATGTTTGATGAGTAATGAACAAGGTATCTGGCTAACGACGTCCGCAGGGTTGTCGCAATACACATTGGCGGGGGAGCTCAAGGAGCACTATGGCGAGCCTTTAGGGCTGAGGAATAATGAGTTTGTCACTGGGCTTTGCGGCGCTAAATCTGGCCGCGAGCACACCTTGCTTATGGGCTCAAGCCATCATTTGATGACGGTGGATACTGAGCGTTTAGCAAGTCAAGCGCTCCCATCTGGTCGTGTCGTAGTCAGTCAAGTGAACGTTGGTCAGGAACGGGTCGCTTTGGGCCATTCACCGGATAGAAGACTAACCACAGAGTTTGGCGAGTCACTCTCCTTCCAATTTGGTGTGATGCCTCAGTTGAGTGGCGCGCAGATTGAGTATCGTTTAGATAACGAGCCTGCATGGCAAGTGTTGGAGGGGGTGACGCTGACCATCGAACACATGCTACCCGGCTTGCATCAATTGAGCGTGAGAGTGACACACAACGGCCGACGCACCGGTCAGGAAGACCGCTTTCAATTTCTCGTTAATAGGCCTTGGTACTTAGAGCACAGCTCGATAGGGGCGGCCGTGGTGTTGCTCTGTATGTGTATCGTCGGGATAGTGTATTGGCGATCGCGGCTAATGGCCAAAGCAAACCGAGCGCTTAAAGCGCAAGTGGAACTGAAAACCCACCAGCTTGAACACCAAAGCCGAGTGCTATTGGCGAATAATGTCCAGTTAAGGAAACAACTTCACATTCGGCGTCTTATTTACGCCCAATCTGTGGCGAGTTTGCAGAGCAAGTTGACGATGCCGCCATACAACAGTGCGGAGTTTAAACCTGTCGTTGATAGGCTCGGTCAAGAACTTGCGTTGTCGATTTTTGCCCGTGAAGCGAATAAAGAGGCGGATCTGGTTTACCACTTCAATCTCATTTTTCATGCGGCGATCGATGGTTGGCAAGAAGAGATTCGTAAATCAGGGCAGAGCTTGGATATTGAGTGGCCACAAGATCAAGCGGTTTATCTCTCTCTAAATGCGTTCAACCTCGACGAAATACTTAACGTGCTGATTGATAATGTCATTAAGCGCGGCTATCGCAACCAGACGGTGATGATGCGTATTGACCACAATGTTGAGCGCCTTGCTTTGACGGTGTTGGATCAAGGGGAGTCGATTGACCATGCGGATCTCGGCCAAGATTACCTGATGAAAATGAGCCAGTTGGTTGAGGCGAGCGGTGGTAGTGTGACGATTCACTGCTCAAAAGAGCGCAATATGCAGGAGTTTACGTGGCCAGTGAGCGATCACTTCACTGAGCGCTCAGCCGTCACGCAACTGCCGCACTCTGTGCAAAAAGAGAGTGACCCTTGGTTCGCCAAGCTAAAAGCCATTGTTGAAGCGCACTATGCGGAGGCGGATTTTGGCTTATCAAAGGCGGCGCAATTGCTCTATGTCTCAGAGCGCAGCCTTCAGCGCCGCTTAAAAAGCCATCAGCACACCACTTTTACCGAATATCTCAATGAAGTACGCCTCGATCATGCATGTCGACGTTTGCTAGCGGGGGAAAAAGTGTCGGATGTGGCGTTTGAATGTGGCTTTAACGATCCCTCGTATTTCAGTCAACGGTTTAAATATCGCTTTGGAATGTCGCCGACTCAATTTGTCGAAGGGCAGGGGGAAGAGTAAAAAAATAACGTGGTATAGCCGGGGGGACTATACCACGGGTGTCAATGACACCTTCGCTTGCTGCCGGAGTGGCGCGCTGCGCCACCTCTGGAATTCAATGTCACTTCAGGCTGTGCCCTAGCGACCTGTTCACTATAAATACCCGCACTTATTTTACTTATAAAATTAACGCCATTTTACTATAAGAATTGCGCCAATCGTTTTAAGTGCATGAATTTTGGTTATTTTATGTGGGTTTCTGATGGTTTTTTGTCATGTGGAATGTGGGAGAAGTCTGAACAAGTGTCCCATTTTGACGGTATTGACGAGGCGAAAATTAACAAAAGTGACGAGGACAAAAATGCAAAGATTGATTTCAGACAATATCTGACCGGGTAGAGAGAGATATTATCTCAATAACTAATAGTAATATTTCTCATTTACAATATCGATTGGTCTGTTATGCAATTATCTCAGCTTTCTCCGGGTCAAACCGCGACCATCATTGGCTTTGGTCAGATGTCAAAAGACGTGCGCAAGAAACTCATGGTCATGGGGCTTCTGCCTAATACGGCGGTAACCTTGATTCGTGTCGCGCCAATGGGAGACCCACTGCAAGTTGAAGTCCGCGGTGTCTCATTGGCCGTTCGTCAATCTATGGCCAACTCGATTGATGTAGAGGTGCGCGCATGAATTACCAAATTCTCACTGTCGGCAATCCAAACAGTGGTAAGACGACCTTGTTTAACGGCTTAACAGGCGCGCGTCAGCAAGTGGGTAACTGGGCGGGCGTGACGGTAGAGAAAAAGACCGGCCGCTTTCGCCATGCCGGTGACGACTTCTCTTTAACCGATCTGCCAGGTATCTACGCGCTTGATAGCGGGAACGATGGCAACAGCATTGATGAGTCTATTGCATCTCGGGCAGTGCTCACTCATCCGGCGGATCTTATCATCAATGTCGTTGATGCGACCTGTCTTGAACGTAGCCTCTATATGACTTTACAGCTACGCGAGCTCGGCCGACCGATGATCGTGGTGCTCAATAAGATGGACGCCCTAAAACGAGTCAGACAAACTATTGACGTCAACGCGCTAGAACGCGCTTTAGGTTGCCCAGTTTGGGCGCTCTCTGCCAACCGAAAGGGTGATGTTGAACAGTTTAAGGCGCATATCCATAAACGTTTAGTGCAAGGCATCGCGCCGAAAGCATTTTGCTTGAATTACGGTGATGCGTTTGAAGCGGCGATTGATTCGCTTGCATCGACCTTATCGAGTCAGGCTGAAGTGAATCCGCGTGCGTTGGCGATCCGTGCGTTGGAAAGTGACCGCTTGGTGCTCAACGGACTCACTCAAGCGTCAAGAGAAAAGGTACATGTGGCTCAGAGTCAATTGACGATGGATATTGATCTGCTGGTGGCAGATACCAAATATACCTATCTTCACCAATTGTGCCAACAGGTGCGTCGAGCCCAGGGAGTGTTAAGCCATTCATTCACACAAAATGTTGATAACGTCATTCTCAACAAGTGGGTTGGCGTGCCGTTTTTCTTTGTTGTGATGTATTTGATGTTTATGTTCTCCATCAACATCGGTAGCGCATTTATCGACTTCTTTGATATCGGTGTCGGCGCTTTGCTGGTCGATGGCGGCCACTATTTGCTCGATGATCATCTGCCCGTGTGGTTGGTGACCTTACTTGCCGATGGCATTGGTGGCGGTATACAAACCGTCGCCACCTTTATTCCTGTGATCGCGTGTTTGTATCTGTTTCTCGCCATTTTGGAAAGTTCAGGCTACATGTCTCGCGCTGCGTTTGTGCTGGATAAGGTGATGCAAAAACTCGGTTTACCGGGTAAAGCATTTGTGCCTTTGGTGCTCGGGTTTGGCTGTAACGTACCCTCCATTATGGCGACGCGCACGCTCGATCAAGAACGAGAGCGTAAACTGGCTGCCTCAATGGCGCCGTTTATGTCTTGCGGGGCTCGTCTACCGGTTTATGCGCTGTTTGCTGCCGCTTTCTTCCCGCAAAGTGGGCAGAACATTGTCTTCGCCCTCTACTTACTTGGCATTGTCGCCGCAGTGTTGACGGGTTGGGTACTTAAGCACACGCTCTACCCAGGTTCGAGTGAGAGTTTAGTGATGGAAATGCCGGACTATGAGCTACCGACGGTACAAAATGTGCTGATCAAAACTTGGCAAAAGCTCAAACGCTTTGTGCTTGGCGCGGGGAAAACCATTGTCATGGTTGTCGCGATCTTGAGTTTTATGAACTCGCTCGGCACTGATGGCAGTTTTGGTAATGAAGACAGCGAGCACTCGGTACTGTCGCAAGCGGCGGTGTGGGTCACACCGGTATTTGAGCCCATCGGTATTGAAGCGGACAACTGGCCGGCAACCGTCGGCATCATCACCGGCATTTTTGCAAAAGAAGCGGTGGTCGGCACCTTGAATAACCTCTACGCGCCCGCGCAAGGTGAAGAGAGTGAGTATGATTTATTAGCCAGTATGGAAGAGGCGTTTGCCTCGATCGGCGATAACTTGATTGGCCTGAGCTTTAGCGACCCGTTGGGCATTTCCGTGGGAGATTTATCCGACACCGAAGTGGTGGCAGAAGAGCAAGCGGTGGACGCATCGATTTTCGGTAACTTAAAGCAGCATTTTGCTTCTTCTCACGCAGCGTTCGCCTATCTGGTATTCATATTGCTCTACACACCGTGTGTGGCGGCGATGGGAGCGTATGTGCGTGAATTTGGCGCTCGATACGCGCGCTTTATTGCCGTATGGACGATGGGGTTGGCTTACGGTAGCGCGGCCTTGTATTACCAAGTGGCGCATTTTGCCGATCATCCTCTAAGTAGCAGCGTGTGGATTGCGGGGATTGTCGTTGTCAGTGGAGGCGTTTGGCGTGCTCTTAAAGTGGCGGGAAGACGAGAGCAAGCGTCGCTAGAGGTGCAAACCGCATGATCGTCTCAGAGCTAAAAGCTTACATTGATCAATATGGTACGGTGACCCAAGCCGAGCTTGCCAAGCGTTTTTCGTTGTCGCTCGATGGGGTCGATGCCATGTTGGCGATATGGTTACGCAAAGGCAAACTGTCTAGGATAGATGATGTCAACGAGCACAACATTACGGTTCGGACACGATATGTGTCCGTCCGAAATGACCAGATTGCTATCATCACTAGCATGTAGACGTCCGCTTCTGTGGTGTTCGACAGAAGTTCAAACTCGTGTAAACAAGTGACTAAGCGACAGAACATTGCTCAAGCGAGTTGCTATCTCAGTTTGTGCCTCGTCGCTACGATGTTCGCCCGGCGTATTGCCCCAAACAGGGCCAGGCCAAGCCACATCATCCTTAAAGCGAGCGATATGGTGAATGTGCAGTTGCGGCACCATGTTTCCGAGCGCCCCAAGGTTCAGTTTGTCAGGTCGAAAGGTGGCTTCCAGAGCTTGGCTCACCGCTTGTGATTCCAGCAAAAACTGTTGCTGTTCTTGCATCGGCAAATGGTGCAGTTCTTTGAGTTGCGCTCGTTTGGGCACCAAGATAACCCAAGGCACGGCACTGTCTTTGTGTAGCAGCGCAACACAGAGTGGGAAGTGGCCAAGTAAGGTCGTGTCTTTAACCAGCTGGGGATGAAGTTCAAAACTCATGGTGAGGGTCCTTAGTCCATGGATAACAAAAAGGTTGATGCTTTCACACCAACCTTCGTTTCGTCGCCTGAATGGTCAAGGCTAGGCGCGATTACATGCGCTCAAGGGTATCGATACCCAACAGAGAAAGACCTTGTTTGATGGTCTTTGCGGTCAATGCCGCCAGTTTTAAGCGGCTTTGCTTGATGGACTCATCTTCGCTGCTCAAAATTGGGCATGCTTCGTAGAAGCTAGAGAATTGACCCGCTAACTCAAACAGGTAGCTACACATGATGTGAGGCTGACCTTCGCGAGCCACTGACTGTACTGCTTCTTCAAATTGCAGAAGCTTAGCGATCAGCGCTTTCTCTTTCTCTTCCGTCACTTTAATCTCACCAGACAACGCGTCCATCTCGATTCCCGCTTTGGCGAAGATCGACGCAACACGCGTGTAGGCATACTGCATGTAAGGCGCAGTATTGCCTTCAAAGGCGAGCATGTTGTCCCAGTCAAACACATAATCCGTGGTACGGTGCTTAGAGAGATCCGCGTATTTCACCGCTGCCATCGCTACGGTCGTCGCGATGTTGGTTTTCTCTTGCGCATCAAGATCCGGGTTTTTCGATTCGATCAGTTTGATGGCACGCTCTTGCGCTTCATCCAACAGATCAGCAAGGCGCACAGTGCCGCCCGCGCGAGTTTTGAATGGGCGACCATCTTTGCCAAGCATCATACCGAATGCGTGGTGCTCAAGGGTAACCTCTTCTGGTACGTAACCTGCCTTACGAACGATCGTCCACGCTTGCATTAGGTGCTGATGCTGACGTGAGTCGATAAAGTACAACACACGATCAGCGCCTAGCGTTTCGTAGCGGTATTTGGCACACGCAATGTCTGTTGTGGTGTAGAGGAAGCCGCCATCGCGTTTTTGGATGATGACACCCATAGGCTCACCGTCTTTGTTCTTGTACTCGTCAAGGAAGACGACCTGCGCGCCATCGTCTTCTTGCGCCAAGCCTTTCTCTTTGAGATCGGCAACGATGCCCGGCAGCATGTCGTTGTACATGCTTTCACCCATGACGTCGTCACGCGTCAAAGAAACGTTGAGGCGATCATAGTTGCGCTGGTTCTGGATCATGGTGACATCCACCAGTTTTTTCCACATTTCTGCGCAGTATTCGTCACCACCTTGCAGTTTGACCACGTAGTTACGGGCTTTCTCTGCAAATGCTTCATCTTCGTCGTAGAGCTTTTTCGATTCGCGGTAGAAGGCTTCAAGATCCGACAGTTCCATCGACACTTCGCCAGACTCTTTCTGCACGCGCTCTAGGTTGGCAATCAACATACCAAATTGCGTGCCCCAGTCACCGATGTGGTTAGCGCGAATCACTTTGTGGCCCAAAAACTCCAGTGTGCGCACCACCGCATCACCAATGATGGTTGAGCGCAAGTGACCAACGTGCATCTCTTTGGCGACGTTTGGCGCTGAGTAGTCTGCGACGATGGTTTGCTGCGCTTCAGCCGCCACGCCAAGGCGCGCATCAGCAAGCGCTGCATCGGCTTGTTTTGCAAGGAAGGCTTCATCAAGGAAGATGTTAATGAAACCTGGGCCAGCGATTTCCGTTTTGCTGGCGATGCCATCGAGGTCTAGTACGTCCAATACTTTTTGTGCAAATTCTCGTGGGTTGGTGCCGAGTTTTTTCGCGACGCCCATAACGCCGTTCGCTTGGTAGTCACCAAACTGTGGTTTTGCAGATTGACGTACCGCTGCAGGGCTGCCTGCAGGTGCGCCAGCGGCTTCTAGAGCCTGAGAAACTTTGTCATTAATAAGTGCTTGGATATTCACTCGCGCTTCCTTCAATTCTCGGGAATTGGTTGGGTATGCATTCAATTTCGGCGAGCAGATGGGCATCTTGCTGCGCATAATATCCGTGGGGATAGGGTGAATGCATATCTCGATCTAGTTCATAAATTGGCGCACATAATAACAACTTTATCGCGGCGCTTATAGGGACTTAATTGGGAAATTTTCTACTTTTCAGCGCGAACTTGTTACTATTGCCGCCATCTCAACGTATTGGATGCAAAACCATGGCTCAATCCCTGTCAGACGCAGCGCTGTTGCCAGCGCAAATGAAAGCTAATTTAGATAACTTCATGCATAAAATTCGCGATTTAAGCGAGTTGCTGCATTTGGATTTGAGTCCTTATCAGGCGGATCACATCGCAATGCGCATCAATGACAATGCGTTGGCTGAACTTGCCCATCAGGCTTGGCGTGAAGAGGGTAAGGAAATCTCGACAGCGCGTATTAATGGCCGTCCCATCGTCGTGCTTGAGTTTGATCAACCTCTTGAAAGCTTGGGCTGGTCGATTGAGTGCTTAGAGCTGCCTTATCCGGCTCCCGGAAAAGTGTATCCAGAGCAGAGTTGGGAACATGTTGAATTTGTGGTTCCCTCACAGGCACAAGATGCCGAGGCTTACCTTGAAGAGATCAAACATCGTTTTCCGCTATTGAAAGCGCATTGGGAGAAGCTGGATGAGATGGGAGTGAAAGTGAAATTGTCGAGTCCGAAAGGAGAGGGCGAGCGGCTCAGCAACCCGACGGTCGCCTTTAAATATCAAGGGGTGTGCATCAAGCTCCACCCCCATTCGTTAAAGGCCATTGTGGCGTCTGAGTTAGCCTAGTTCGACATCTTTAGGTCGGAGTTGGAACTGTTCGATAGAGCCAATCTCTAGACCTAAATTGAGCGGCGGGGCATCACTGTGTGCGTTGCCTTGAGTGTGCATGATCAAACGATCGGCGGTGCGCGGTTTGAGTTTATTGACCACGAAGCGAATCATGTCCGTTCTGGTCAGGCTCTTAAGTTCACGCAGTACCACTTCTTTCTGATTAAACTCTTTGTCTTTATTACCAATCGCGACCCAAAGACGCTGCGCGCGGCCGCGCAATGTGGTATCCGGGGTGGCGATTTGGTTCCAAAGCCCTTTCTTACTGCTGTGCCATTGGTACTCGTTCAGTTCAAGCAATACCATGTAAAAAGCATTAAGGAACTCGTCAATCGACGCAATTAAATCAATCGGAGCGGCATTGGGCGACTGTACGTACAACACAATACCGGGGTGTTTGTTGAGGGGCAGATTGCCGGTGCCCACCATATACCCCAGTTGCTGTTTGGTGCGAATTTCATGGAAAAATGTCGCCGACATCAAATGGTTTGCTAACGAGTAGAGGGCGATGTTTCTTGGCGAGGAATCCTCGCATTGGTAATAAAGCACCACCGCTGAGTCTTCTTGGTTGCAGTTCACTTCTCGTTGGAAGGTGCCGTTTTCGCCAAGCATGACCAATGGACGCAGTGCTTCTTCATACTGCTGATTTTTGACGCGCAACGCGTGTTTCAATGTCTCACCGAGGGCGAGCGCATCGCGTTTGGTCCAGTCACCATAGACGAACATCTCAACGTGCAACTCGGCTAAAATAGCATCAACAAAACGTGCTAGCTCGTCGACGTTAATGGTATCTAGCGCGTCAAGTAACGTCGCATACGGTGGGTTATTGGGTTGGAGTATGCCTGTTAGTGCATTGAACAACTGCGATATAGGGCGATCTTGCGCCGAGTTTTGCCAATTTCGTTTCAACTGCGCTTTGATGGTCTCAAAACGTTGAGCACTGAACTCTCGCGCTGCAAATCGTTTCAGGATCATCGCCATCAACTCGGGTTGTTTCTGGCTAAAACCGGAGAGGGTGAGCGTCACGCCCCCTTGATGTGCGTACATGTTGTAGCCAAGACCGGCGATTTCAGCTTGGTAGGTCTCTTTGGCCAGCGAGTCTAAAAACATCTCCACACACAGACGCGTCATGACAATATTGCGCGGATTGGCGACCGCATGTGGGCTATCAATCGCCACATAGACAACGCCTTTTGGCACGCGAAACTCGCTGTCTTGCATGTGCCAGAGAGTAAATCCAGGCAAATTCTCAAGGATTTCAGGGACAAGCTGATGCTCAGCAATAGGCTGAGGATCGAGATCGTAGGCGATAAACGGGTTTTTCTCTGGCAGAGCAAACGTCAGCGTTGATGGCGCGTGATAGAACGCCATCTGTTCATCACTGAGTGGCTTAACCGAGTAGGGCGTGAAGTACCATTTGGCTTGCTGGTCACACGGCAAGTTTTTGGCAATCACGGTGATGCGCAGGTTCTGCGGCGTGAAATAGCCCATCAATTCGCGCAGTAAAGCCTCATCGTAGCCCGCCATCATAAAGTCGCCGTAGACGATGTCTTGTGCTTGGTAATGCTGCATGTTGACGACCAAATGGCTGACTAAATCGAGTGGGCGAGTCGGCTCTTGAAAACGAAACGCTGACTCCAACACGGCGCGTTTTTCCATGTAGCGCCATTCGTCAAAACCGTGCGCTTTGATTAAAGTCAGGTAGCTAAACACCGCCTGAACCAGTTCATCAATGTGCTCAAGCCCTTCAGGAGTCAGTGCGCAGCTGACGGTAAATTCGCGGTAGTTGCTGCCACTGGTGCCGCCCCCTGCGGACAACGAAGTGATCCACCCAGCGTCTTTGAGTGCCAACATCAAGCTGCCTTCGCCTTCATAGCCAAGCAAATGAGCGAAATAAGAGAGAGGCTTGGTTTGATAATGATTATCCATGCTTGGCATGGGGAAGGTGAGGATGATTTTTCGCAGATCTTTAACCGGTTCGACATTAACACGGATAGCGGTGGAACCCGGATGAGTGTAGGGCGCCTCTATCTGCTTGCCCGCCAAGCGCTGATTGCGCACTGTGGTGAATTTCTCTCGCACCCATTCCTCAAGTTGAGACAACGACTGCGGGCCGACCACTGTGAGTGTCATGAGATCCGCTGAGTAGTGATCACGGTGAAAGGCAACGATTTCGTCGCGGATCGATTGGCCTTCTCGGTCGCCTAAGGTGTCGATATTACCCACTGAAAACTTGCTAAACGGGTGAGCAGGATTCACCAACTCTTTGTGGACTTGGTACAGTCGGCGCGAGTCATCATTGAGTTTCAGTTTGTATTCAGAATCGACCGCTTGGCGTTCTTTATCGAGTGCTTCGGAGTTAAACAGAGGCGCGGTGAAGAACTGACTGAAACGATCTAGGCCCGATTCAAATGCCGTGGGTGAGACATCGAAAAAGAAGCAGGTATGTTCAGTGCCCGTCCAAGCGTTATTTGACCCACCGTGTTGACTAATAAAACTTTGGAACTCCCCCACTTTAGGATATTTCTCTGTGCCGAGAAATAGCATGTGCTCAAGGTAATGGGCTAATCCTTGACGATCTTCCGGGTCGTCGAAGTGACCGACATTCACCGCCAATGCCGCAGCGGATTTCTGTGCGTTTTTATCGTGAATCAACAATACCCTCAAGCCATTGTCCAACTCGAGATAATGGTATTGATTGGTATCATTTGGGCTAATGTGCACGATGTTCTCCAAAAAGTGGGCGAGTGATGTGAATGGCGATTAGGGTAATGCAAATAGTCGTCGTTCTTTTTAACAATTATGAACGCGATGTGCCTGTCTGCAAACCATATCGTCAAGAAAAGTCATTGATTTTATGAAACGCTCGTCGGTACCTGCCTGAGATTGCGATCGTTTCGTCAACAATTCATTAATAAAATCGGTGTCTTTAGCCACGCTCTTGATATACTTGAGAGTAAAAATGGCCAGCAGGACTGGCACGATAATAAATTCGCCACGTCGAATGGGCGCTGGCAGGGTAGTGTAGGATTTAGCCATGAAAATTTTTATTATGCGCCATGGGGAAGCAGAGCATTTTGCCGACAGTGATGCCCAGCGTGAGTTAACCGCGAATGGTCGACAAGCGTCTCTAGCGGTCGCAAAAGCGTGTGTCGAGCAGGGCTATCGCTCTTTTGATAAGGTTCTTGTCAGCCCTTATATACGTGCTCAGCAGACATGGCAGGAGATCGCTCACTGCTTTGACGCCAATAAAGTAGAGACACTGGATGACATCACGCCCTATGGGGACTCTGAGCAAGTCGCGCAGTATCTTGACGCCTTGATTGATGTTGAGCAGCTAGAGTCTGTGTTGCTCGTCTCTCACTTACCTCTGGTCGGATATTTGACCGCGGAGTTTGTGGTGGATATGGCGCCGCCACTGTTCCCTACCTCAGGGTTGGCTTGTGTCGATTACCAACCTCAGACCAAACAAGGCGAGTTGCTGTTTAACCTCAGACCCTAACGCCGTCAGCAATATTCAGGCGTGAACGTCAGTCGTGCTATAGGTGTCACTTCGAAAGATGGGTCGCCTAGATCTTGTCTCTAGCCAGTTTTTTGACAACATCACTGGACTAAAAATTGCATAAAGAGCTGACGTTGACTCTTTTTCCATAGATTCTCATTACTTACCTATGAAGTTTTCTTTGCCGTTTGCAGATAAGCTGCCACCGATACCTCAGCGAGCCTTACCCGCGATAGGCGCGCCTGTCATGGTGCTGTCGACATTGGCGATGATCGTATTGCCGATCCCGCCTTTTTTGCTTGATTTGTCTTTTACCTTCAACATCGCTTTGGCGATGGTGGTGCTGCTTGTCACGGTTTACACACGACGCCCGCTTGATTTTGCGGCTTTCCCCACGGTACTGCTGATTGCGACCTTGCTGCGTTTGGCACTCAACGTTGCTTCAACGCGTGTGGTACTGCTGTACGGTCATGAAGGACCTGAAGCGGCAGGTTCTGTGATTGAAGCCTTCGGTAACGTGGTGATTGGTGGTAACTACGCTGTCGGTTTGGTGGTCTTTCTCATCTTGATGATCATCAACTTTATGGTCGTGACCAAAGGTGCAGGCCGTATCTCTGAGGTGAGTGCTCGCTTTACCTTGGATGCTTTGCCAGGTAAGCAAATGGCCATTGACGCAGACTTGAACGCGGGACTTATCGACCAAGATCAAGCGCGTACTCGACGTCAAGAAGTGACCAAAGAAGCCGATTTCTACGGTTCGATGGACGGTGCGTCAAAATTTGTTAAAGGTGACGCCATCGCCGGTATCTTGATTCTGTTTATCAACATTATCGGCGGCTTATCGATCGGTATGGCGCAATACGGCCTCGGCTTTGGTGAAGCGATTCAAATCTATACCTTGCTGACTATTGGTGATGGTTTGGTCGCCCAGATCCCATCATTGTTGTTGTCGATTGGCGCCGCGATCATGGTGACGCGTCAAAATACAGACGAGGACATGGGGCAGCAGGTTGTCTTTCAGATGTTTGACAACCCCAAGGCGCTGATGATCACCGCCGCGATTTTGTTTGTCATGGGCATCGTTCCGGGTATGCCTCATTTCGCGTTTTTGCTCCTCGCTCTGTTAGCGGGCGGCGGCGCGTACCTCATACAACGTAAGCAGAAAAAACAGGCCGAGAGCAAGAACCTGCCCGCCACGCAAGAAACTGAAGCCCCCACGCCGAAAGAGCTCTCTTGGGATGACGTTCAGCCGGTCGATACTATTGGTCTTGAGGTGGGCTACCGCTTGATCCCATTGGTGGATAAAGACCAAGGGGGCGAACTGCTTGAGCGAGTGAAAGGGGTACGTAAAAAACTGTCTCAAGATTTTGGTTTCCTCATTCCAGCAGTGCACATTCGCGATAACCTTGAATTGACGCCAAATAGCTACCGCATCACTTTAATGGGCGTTGCGGTAGGCGAGGCGGAAATTCGCCCAGATATGGAGCTGGCAATCAACCCAGGCCAAGTGTACGGCATGATTGAGGGTGAACCGACCATTGACCCCGCGTTTGGACTTGAAGCGGTGTGGATTCGCGAGGAGCAGCGCGAGCATGCTCAGGCATTAGGCTACACCGTCGTTGACTCGTCCACGGTATTGGCGACGCACTTAAGTCAGCTGTTGACCAACAACGCCTCTCAACTGCTCGGTCATGAAGAAGTACAAAATCTACTTGAAATGTTGGGCCGCAGCGCGCCGAAGTTGGTGGAAAACTTTGTACCCGATCAGCTGCAACTTGGCGTCGTGGTGAAAGTTCTGCAAAACTTACTCAACGAAGCCGTGCCCATTCGAGACATTCGTACCATCGTTCAGACCTTGTCGGAATACTCATCAAAGAGTCAAGAACCCGACATCCTAACGGCCGCTGCACGAATCTCATTGAAGCGCTTAATCGTTCAGGAAATCAATGGTATAGAGCCAGAGTTGCCGGTTATTACCTTGATTCCTGAGCTGGAACAAATATTGCATCAGACAATGCAAACTTCGGGAGGAGAGTCCGCAGGGATAGAACCTGGTTTGGCAGAGCGATTGCAATCATCACTGAGCCATGCCACACAAGAACAAGAGCTCAAAGGTGAGCCTGCTGTGCTCCTGACATCAGGGGTGTTGCGTTCAACCTTAGCCAAGTTCGTGAAGAATACGATTCCATCACTGCGTGTGCTGTCATACCAAGAAATACCTGACGAAAAACAAATCCGCATTGTTCAAGCTGTCGGTAACTAGAACAGAGTCGGTAAAACACGGTATCTAATTTGAAAATTAAACGATTTTTTGCAAAAGACATGCGTGGCGCTCTGCTTCAAGTGAAAGCAGAGTTAGGCGATGACGCAGTAATCATGTCGAACAAAAAAGTCGCTGGTGGCGTAGAAATCGTGGCGGCTGTTGATGGAGATTCCGCAGCGAAGCGAGCGGCGCCAAGTCACAGCTACAACTCCAACCCACGACATGTCCCTGCCTCTCAGTCCGCTAACCAGCATAGCCAAGCCAGTGCGAGCTTAGCCTCATCAAATCAGCGTCGCCTTGATGATGACAAGGTGAGCCTGCAATCACAAGGGGATTCAGGGCGCTCGATGACCAAGCGTTTTGCCAATATGCTGGCCCAATATCGTGGCGGGACTCCGCCTCGTGATGAGGAAGAAGAAGACTCGCTGGCGGCGTTGTTGAAGCGTCAAAATACCTCTTATAAATCCGGTCAGGATAACGATGTTCGCGTACGTGAAGATTCGCCTTTGGCCAAGCTGATTGCAGAAGACCGCCGTATTGAAAAACCGGCTGCGCGCTTGGATCCTTCTCGTTATGAGCGTGGTCGCGCGCAAGAATCAGCGATGCCCAACGAAGATTTTGAAGAGATGAAAGAGGAAATGTCCTCGATTCGTCGTCTGCTTGAGCATCAAGTATCGGGGTTAATGTGGCAAGAAGTGGAGCGAAGAGAGCCCCTTAGAGCCATGTTAATTAAGCGCCTTGAGCGGATGGGCGTCTCTTCGGATTTGGCCGATCAATTAGCGTGTTACATACCTGAAGACACGCCGCCTACCAAAGCATGGAAAGCATTGCTGGGTTTAGTCTCAGACCAGATTCCTATCTCCAAACAAGACATCCTTAAACGCGGTGGCGTGGTCGCATTACTTGGCCCAACCGGTGTGGGGAAAACCACGACAGTGGCCAAATTAGCCGCACGCGCTGCCATGGAGTTTGGCGCGGACAACGTGGCGCTTGTGACCACAGATACTTATCGAATTGGTGCTCATGAACAGTTGGCTATTTATGGTCGAATTATGGGGTGCCCAGTAAAAGTTGCTAAAGATTCCAATGAATTAGCCGATGTTATTTATCAGTTGAGAAATCGTCGCCTAATTTTGGTCGATACTGCCGGCATGGGACAGCGCGATGTCCGATTGTCAGAGCAGCTTGACACCCTAATGCACGAAATTGGTGAAGTGATTCATAGCTACTTGGTACTGCCTGCCACGGCGCAGCGCAAAGTATTACAAGAGACCATTGATCACTTTAAACGTATTCCACTTTCTGGATGTATTTTGACCAAGCTCGATGAGTCACTGAGTTTGGGAGAGTTTGTCAGTGTTGTAGTGCAAAACGCATTGCCCGTCGCGTATATCGCGAACGGACAACGTGTACCAGAAGACATTGTGATTGCTCAGCCAAAATACATGGTAGCGAAAGCAAATGAGTTGCTAGAGAAGTCGACAGATAACGAACCTCACTATTGGAATAGTGACGCAGACAGGTTCTAGGCGGCGGACGATTATGACGAAGAATATGATTCAAGACCAAGCTAGCGGGCTACGCCGCTTAACCCAACCCTCGTTGACCAAAGTTATTTCGGTAACCGGAGGCAAAGGCGGAGTTGGTAAGTCAAACGTAACCTTAGGTATGGCAATTTGTATGGCGCGCCAAGGTAAAAAAGTCATGGTGCTCGATGCTGACTTAGGTCTGGCCAACGTGGACGTGATGCTCGGTATTCGACCTAAACGCAATTTAGGCCATGTATTGGCCGGAGAGTGTGACCTGCAAGACGCCATCGTTGAAGGGCCACACGGTATCCGCATCATTCCTGCAACGTCAGGGACACAGTCGATGACCGAACTCTCCCACGCGCAACATGTGGGCTTGATTCGCGCTTTTGGCAGTCTCGAAGACGAAATGGATGTGCTGTTGATTGATACAGCGGCAGGCATTTCTGATATGGTAGTGAGTTTTTCGCGCGCGGCCCAAGATGTGGTTGTCGTCGTGTGTGATGAACCTACGTCAATTACCGATGCGTATGCTTTAATTAAACTATTGAACAAGGACCACCAAGTGCAGCGATTCAAAATTGTTGCAAATATGGTCAGAAGCTATCGAGAAGGCCGAGAATTGTTCGCAAAGTTGACCTTGGTCACAGAGCGATTCTTGAATGTGAGTCTTGAGCTCGTAGCATGTATTCCTTTAGATGATAAAGTTCGACAAGCTGTTAAAAAGCAAAAGATTGTTGTGGACGCCTTCCCGCGCTCCCCTGCGGCTCTCGCCATCGGTTCATTGGCCAGTAAAGCGCTAACTTGGCCAATTCCGAAAGTGCCGAGTGGACATCTTGAGTTTTTTGTAGAACGCTTAGTAAATAAGAATGAGATGCTAGAGGAACCGTTTGGTGAATAAGGCCCTGACCTACGACCAATATGCCAATCACGATAGCCAGCGAGCGTTTTTAGAAAAATACTCGGTGCTGGTGAAGCGTATTGCTCACCATTTGCTTGGACGTTTGCCTCCGAGTGTGCAGGTAGAAGATCTTATTCAGGCGGGCATGATTGGTCTGCTAGAGGCACAAAAAAACTACGATGGTAGTAAAGGCGCCAGTTTTGAAACGTATGCAGGCATACGGATTCGAGGCGCGATGTTGGATGACATCCGACGTGGAGACTGGGTTCCTCGCTCTGTGCATAAGAACAACCGAGAAATCAGTCAAGCTATCGCATCGTTGGAAGGGCAACTGAATCGAGACCCAACCGATGCGGAAGTGGCGCAGTTTATGGGCATCAGCCTGGATCAGTACCACACCATACTAACGGACATTAACTGTTCACGTTTGGTTGGGATAGAGGACTTAGGCGTCTCGGAAGATTCGATTTCGCCTGAGGACCAAGAGGAAGACAATGTCCCTTTTAAAGGGGTGGCAGATGAGTATTTTCGCGCCGCACTTGTCGACTCGATCAAATCTCTACCAGAACGAGAGGCACTAGTACTTTCGCTTTATTACGATGAAGAGTTAAACTTGAAAGAAATCGGTGAGGTAATTGGGGTTAGCGAGTCACGCGTTAGCCAGATACTAAGCCAATCAATGCAACGTCTACGCACAAAGTTGAGTGCTTGGACAAATAATGACTAACATCACTGATATCAAACTCAGTGGAGGCAATTTTGAATAAAAACATGAAAATCCTAATTGTTGATGACTTTTCAACAATGCGCCGAATCGTTAAGAACTTACTTCGTGACTTGGGTTTTAATAACACTCAAGAAGCCGACGATGGTTTGACTGCGTTACCTATGCTGAAAAAGGGTGATTTCGACTTTGTCGTGACCGACTGGAACATGCCAGGCATGCAAGGTATTGACCTACTCAAACACATTCGCGCCGATGCTGAGCTTAAGCACCTTCCTGTTTTGATGATTACTGCGGAAGCAAAGCGTGAACAGATCATTGAGGCGGCACAAGCGGGTGTGAACGGCTACATCGTTAAGCCATTTACCGCGGCAACACTAAAAGAAAAACTAGACAAAATTTTTGAGCGTTTATAAGTCAAGGAATTGACGACGTGGCGCAATAGGCCAAATTCAGAATGATTTCATTAGAACAGGCAAAACAACTTGTCGAACTATTAGAAAACGGTCAACAGCAGGAAGCAGACCTTCTTGTTAAAGACATTCATGAATCAAATGCCAATCCGATGCTTCAAGAGATTGGCGAGTTAACCCGTGATCTGCACGAGTCTATCAAGCAGTTTACGCTGAGCGAACGAGTTAACGAAATCGCGAATGACGAAATTCCTGATGCAAGGGATCGCCTCCAATACGTCATTGACAAGACAGAAGTCGCCGCGAACAAAACCATGGATGCCGTCGACCGTTGTATGCCGATTGCAGACAATCTGCACGAAGGGCTACTGAAGGTACGTCCTCAGTGGAACGAATTGATGCACGGGCGCATTGACCTTGCAGAGTTCAAAGCCTTGTGCCATCGCATTGATGACCTGCTCGGTCAAGTCGAAGGCGACAGTTCAGAGTTACGCGGTCAGTTGACGGAAATACTGATGGCTCAAGATTTCCAAGATTTGACCGGACAAATTATTAGACGCGTGATTACTTTGGTTAGTGAAGTTGAAGCACGATTAGTTGAGATTCTCACTGCGTTTGGCGCAAGCCAGTTGGAAGGCAGCACAGATAACAAGAATAAAGCATCTACGGATCCGGAAGGGCCAATCCTTAACCCTCATGAAAGGGATGATGCCGTTTCATCACAAGACGAAGTGGACGACTTGCTCTCTAGTCTTGGGTTTTAGAGGTAACATATGAGCTTTGATTTAGACGAAGATATTCTTCAGGACTTTTTGGTAGAAGCGGGTGAGATTCTAGAACTACTGTCTGAGCAGTTGGTAGAATTGGAAAACAACCCAGATGACAGAGATTTGCTCAACGCCATTTTCCGTGGTTTCCACACGGTGAAAGGGGGCGCAGGGTTTCTCTCTTTGACTGAGCTTGTTGACACATGTCACGGCGCAGAGAATGTGTTTGATACGCTGCGTAATGGCCAGCGTCAGGTCGATTCTGGCTTGATGGATACCATGCTGCAAGCACTCGACACCGTCAATGAACAGTTTCAGGCTGTCCAAGACAGAGACACGTTAACGCCTGCTGACCCTGCGCTTCTTGAGGAACTTCATCGTCTAAGCAAACCGGCTTCAGAAGATGAGGTGCCCCAAGCCGAAGCGCCCGTTGACCCTGAGCCTGTCGTCGAAGAGCCGGTTGTTGTCGAAGAACCTGTAGTCGAAGAACCTATCGGGGAAGCGCCAACTGCAGATGCAGCCCCGTCAGGCTCTGGCGGTTCTATCGACGAAATCACCCAAGACGAATTTGAAAAGCTACTTGATGAGCTTCACGGCAAGGGCAGTGCACCCGGTAAAGAAGCCGAAGCGCAGTCATCAGCTGCTCCAGCGCCAAGTGCAGACATGAGCGGTGATATCACCGATGATGAATTTGAAAAGCTGCTTGATGAACTTCACGGGGTCGGCAAAGGACCAGGTGAAAATGAAACGGCAGCGGCGTCTGCTCCGCCGCCACCGCCACCACCGAGCCCTGCGGCTGGTGATGGCGATCTAATGACTGATGAAGAGTTCGAGAAGCTGTTGGACAACCTGCATGGTGCAGGTAAAGGTCCATCAGTGGAAGAACTCGAAGCGGCCACGAAGCCAGTGCCACCTAAACCTGCTGCGACGCCATCTTCTGCACCAAGTCAACCGGCTCCAGCGGCGGCTCCAAAAGCGCAGCCTGCTGCAAAACCAGCCCCTGCCGCGAAGGCAGAGGCAGCGCCACCTCCAGCGAAGAAAGAGGCGTCTGCTCCGGCCAAGAAACCTCAAGCGGAAGCCACGGTCCGCGTGGATACTTCAACCCTCGATGTCATCATGAACATGGTGGGCGAGCTAGTGTTGGTGCGTAACCGCTTACTCAGTTTGGGGCTTAATAGCAACGATGAAGAGATGTCCAAAGCGGTCGCGAACTTAGACGTTGTCACTGCGGACTTGCAAGGCGCGGTCATGAAAACGCGCATGCAGCCGATTAAGAAAGTGTTTGGTCGTTTCCCGCGAGTGGTTCGAGACTTGGCGCGTAGCCTGAATAAAGACATCACGCTGGAAATGCGCGGTGAAGAGACAGACTTAGATAAAAACCTAGTTGAGGCGCTTGCCGATCCATTGATCCACTTGGTTCGAAACTCGGTGGATCACGGTGTAGAAATGCCCGACGATCGCGTTGCCGCTGGCAAGCCGCGCACGGGTAAAGTGATTCTGTCTGCCTCGCAAGAAGGTGATCATATTGAGCTGGCTATTGTCGATGACGGTGGCGGTATGGACCCAGATAAGCTCCGTGCGATTGCCGTTAAACGTGGCATGATGGATGAAGACGCAGCGTCTCGCCTCACCGACAAAGAGTGTTTCAACCTGATCTTCATGCCAGGTTTCTCAAGTAAAGAGAAGATTTCTGACATCTCTGGTCGCGGTGTGGGTATGGACGTGGTGAAAACGGCCATCAATACCTTAAACGGCTCGATCGATATTGACTCAGAGCTCGGTAAAGGCACCAAGATTACGATCAAAGTACCTCTGACACTGGCGATTTTGCCAACCTTGATGGTTGGGGTGGCCGGGCATCCATTTGCGTTGCCTTTGGCAAGTGTCAACGAGATCTTCCATTTGGATTTAAGCCGCACCAACGTCGTCGATGGCCAGTTGACGATCATTGTTCGAGACAAATCTATTCCGCTGTTCTATCTGCAAAACTGGCTAGCACCGAGTGCGGGGAAAGTCGAGCTACGTAAAGGGCATGGTCATGTGGTTATCGTTCAACTAGGAAGCCAGCGTGTTGGCTTTGTTGTGGATACCTTGATTGGACAAGAAGAAGTCGTCATCAAGCCGCTTGATAAGTTGTTGCAAGGGACGCCGGGTATGGCGGGGGCAACGATTACCAGTGATGGTCACATTGCTTTGATTCTTGATGTGCCTGATCTGCTGAAGCAATACGCAGCGGCATCACGCATCTAACGGTGCGTAAATAGAAGGATTTATATGGCAATCAAAGTATTAGTTGTTGACGATTCGAGCTTCTTTCGCCGTCGTGTTAGCGAGATCATTAACTCTGAGCCTAAGCTTGAAGTGATGGATGTCGCAACCAACGGCAAAGAGGCGGTGCAAAAAGCACTGTCGCTTAAGCCTGACGTCATCACTATGGACATCGAAATGCCTATTATGGACGGCATCACTGCCGTCCGCGAAATTATGGCGCAAAGCCCTGTTCCGATTTTGATGTTTTCATCATTGACACACGATGGTGCGAAAGCGACCCTCGATGCGCTGGAAGCCGGAGCGTTGGACTTTTTGCCGAAAAAGTTTGAAGACATCGCGCGCAATCGAGATGAAGCGGTGACGTTGCTGCAACAAAGAGTGTTGCAAATCGCCTCTCGTCGAACCTTTATGCGCCGTCCGGTGGCAAAACCGGCGACGCCCGCGCCAAGAAGTACGCCGACCTCATCTGCGCTTCGATCGACCTCAGCAGCAAGAACGGCACCAAGCGCCGCCACACCGTCGCGTCCGGCGGTGAATGCGACGCGCTTTAAAGCCAGTGGTAAAAAATATCAGTTAACGGCTATCGGAACCTCCACCGGTGGCCCGGTCGCCTTGCAAAAAATTCTCACCAAATTGCCTGCAAACTATCCGCATCCGATTGTGCTTATTCAGCACATGCCTGCGACGTTTACCGCGGCGTTTGCGAGTCGCTTAAACTCGCTGTGTAAAATCACCGTTAAAGAAGCAGAAGATGGCGATATGCTAAGACCAGGCGTGGCGTATCTCGCGCCAGGTGGTATGCAGATGATGATTGATGGCCGCCCAGGTAGCGCTAAACTGCGTGTGATCGATGGCGGTGAGCGGATGAACTACAAACCTTGTGTCGATGTCACCTTTGGCAGTGCAGCCAAAGTGTATGGTGATCAAGTGTTGTCGATGGTACTGACGGGTATGGGGGCGGATGGTCGCGAAGGCGCACGAATGCTGAAAAATGCCGGCGCAACGATTTGGGCGCAGGATGAAGAGAGCTGTGTGGTGTATGGCATGCCTCAAGCTGTGGCTAAAGCCGGACTCTCCAGTGAAGATCTACCTCTAGACCGCATTCCAGAGCGAATGTTGGTTGAGCTTGGACTCGCGTAGAGGTGGCGACATGATAGTTTGGAGTATTGCAAACCAAAAAGGCGGCGTAGGCAAAACCACCACCACCATTACGCTGGCGGGCTTATTAAGCCAGCAAGGTAAACGGGTGTTATTGGTCGATACCGATCCGCATGCCTCTTTGACGACCTATCTTGGTTATGATTCCGACAGCGTACCTGCCAGTTTGTTTGATCTTTTTCAGCTCAAGGATTATACCCCAAGCACCGTCAATCCTTTGATCATGAACTCGGACATTGAAGGCATTGATCTGATTCCGGCGCACATGTCTTTAGCGACCCTGGATCGCGTGATGGGTAACCGCAGCGGTATGGGGTTAATTCTAAAGCGCGCTTTGCTCGCGATTCGAGATCAATACGATTATGTGTTGATTGATTGCCCACCTATCTTAGGGGTGATGATGGTCAATGCTTTGGCGGCGAGCGATCGAATTTTGATTCCGGTTCAGACCGAGTTTTTGGCCATGAAAGGCTTAGAGCGCATGGTTCGCACGTTGGCGATCATGCAGAAGTCTCGTAATCGTGCATTCAAAGTGACGATAGTCCCCACCATGTACGACAAGCGGACTCGCGCGTCGCTGCAAACCCTGCAGCAGCTTAAGAAAGATTACCCGAATCAGGTGTGGTCTTCGGCCATTCCGATTGATACCAAATTTCGTGATGCGAGCTTAAAGCATTTACCTGTCTCACACTTTGCGGCAGGCAGTCGCGGTGTGTTTGCCTACAAGCAGCTGTTGATTCATTTAGAGAGGTTAGCGCTCAATGAGTAACAACGCGTTGCTGTCAGGTGAACAGGCACTGGATGATTATTTTGCCGCTTTGCTCGACGAAGAGGTGGAGCTAGAAGAGACTCAGGTCGCCGCGCCACAAGATGAATCGTCGGACACAGTCGAGCCAATGCATGCGGTTGAAGCGTCATGGGAGCCAGAGCCACAAGTGCAGCCCGTGGCTGAAAACAGCTACATCTTACAGTCGACGGTCGATTTGGAAGTGCCCAATCTTGAAGACGTAGAAAGGCTGCTCAAACAGCTCGAGTCGACGAATCCTGTTGCTGACTTACAATTAGAAGAGGTCATGGAGCAGAATACGGCTGCGATTGCTCAGGTTGAACCTGACATTGTGAAGCCAGAAGTCGAAGAGATTCAAGATTGGGTGATCGATGAACCCCTAGCCCCAACACAAGAGGCGGAGGCGTTCGTTGAAGAGGATGTTGCGAATTTCGAACCGCCGCTGACTGAGGTGGTCGATGAGGCGCCCATCGCTGAGGTTCCTGTCGCAGAGGTACCTTTTGCTGAAGTACCTATTGCTGAAGTGGAGCAGCATATTGAATCCACGGTCGAGGTGCAGAGCGAACTCGAGACATCCAGTGGCAATGCGCTAGACAACTGGCAAAGCACCGAGCGTCACGTATCGTTTCAGGTGCTCTACTTTGAGGTGAATGGCGTGACCTTTGCGGTGCCACTCGATGAGCTTGGCGGCATTCACCGTATTGGCGATCTGAATCATTTAATTGGTCGACCAACATGGTATTTGGGCCTACAAACCAATCGAGACTCTCAGCTTGATGTGGTGGATACCGCGAAATGGGTCATGGCCGAAAAGCTGAAAGATGATAGCTATAAAGACGAATATCAATACATTGTTATGCTTGGTGAGAGCCTTTGGGGACTTGCAAGCACGCAATTGCTGGGTACTGAGTCGCTCAGCCCTGAAAAGGTACGCTGGCGCGTGACGGCCGGGAAGCGTCCGTGGCTTGCGGGTATGGTAAAAGAAAAAATGTGTGCTTTGGTTCACGTTGAGGCATTGATAGCTATGCTTAATGCAGGACTTGATGTTAAAGCACTAGATAAATAAGTTCATTTAAGGCCAATTTGGGCAGAGAGGAATAGGTATGTCTCAAACGAATGAAGTCGAAGTAAGAAAAGACCAGTCCAATGACGAAGTACTTCAGTGGGTGACGTTCCAACTAGAAGAAGAAACTTACGGTATTAACGTAATGCAAGTGCGTGAAGTGCTGCGCTACACCGAAATCGCGCCAGTACCGGGTGCGCCAGATTATGTACTGGGTATTATCAACCTTCGTGGTAACGTCGTCACTGTCATCGATACGCGTTCACGTTTTGGTCTCATGGAAGGTGAGATCACAGACAACACTCGCATCATTGTGATTGAGTCTGAGCACCAAGTGATCGGTATTCTGGTTGATAGTGTGGCTGAAGTGGTTTACCTCCGTTCTTCTGAAATCGATACAACACCAAGTGTCGGCACTGACGAAAGCGCCAAGTTCATTCAGGGTGTGAGCAACCGTGATGGTAAGCTGCTTATCCTTGTGGACTTGAACAAGCTGTTGACTGACGAAGAATGGGATGAGATGGCTCACCTATAATGGATATCTTCGCTGTAGCTCCCGCACCTGTGTTAGCAGGGGCGGTGGCGTTCGTGTTTTTGTTTCTTTTGCTTGCGCTGTTTCGCCTCAAGCGAGGTCAAGTGAGAACGGCCGATCATTTTCGCCAGCAGCAACGGCATTTTGATAAAGAGCTGCAAAAGGCCAATAAGCAGCTTTTAGAAGTGCGCTCGGTTGTCGTTGGGCTTGGACAAAGGATCAGCGAGCAGCAGGACATCATTCAGCACCTCAATGAACGCGTGACAGAACTTGAGCAAGAGGACAGTGATGGGCGTCTCTATTCAAGAGCGACCAAAATGGTCCAACTCGGGGCTGATTTGGATGAGTTGATTGAGCAGTGTGAGCTTCCCAAGGCGGAAGCGGAGCTGATGATGTCATTACAGAAGAAATTAGCGGGAGAGGAGAAGATTCCTCCACTCCAGAGCACACCAAGACGTCAAGAGGCGCGCAAACGCCCGGTACGAAAGTGACATTATCAAATTAGCAGTGTCGCAAATAGTGAGGATGCCCATTCAGGCATCCTTTTTTCTTTCACCCTATCCATAAGGGGTAGAGTGTGAAATTCACATCGCTGTAAATCACAATTTTCACGCCGAAAGCATAAACATAATCAATTATTAACAGAATCTTACGTAGTTTCGTGAGCCTAGGTCAGTGTTGGTAGTTTTGTCGTGAAAAGGCTGTGGTAAACTAGCGGCTCGAAAATGGTTGATTGGTCATACATGTTACAAGTCTCGCAACTGACGGCGATCCGAGATGAAAGAGTGTTGTTTGAATCGCTCTCTTTCGATATAGAGCCAGGTGAATTAGTACAAATTGAAGGGCGCAACGGCACCGGCAAAACGACGTTGCTGCGTATTATTACGGGTCTTGGTGACAAAGAGTGCGGAGACATTACTTGGCGCGGTGAATCTGTGCTCTCCAATCGTGAAGCCTTCCATCAAGACTTGCTGTTTCTCGGCCACCAGACCGGCATCAAGCGCGAACTCACCGCGTACGAAAATTTGCGTTTTTATCTCGGCCTGCACAGCCAGCAAGCGCTCACGAAAACCGATATCTATAACGCTTTGGTCAAAGTTGGACTGGCAGGGCGAGAGGATGTCCCAGTGGGGCAGCTGTCTGCGGGGCAGCAGCGGCGAGTAGCATTGGCAAGGTTGTGGCTCAGTGAACATAAATTGTGGATTTTAGATGAGCCTCTCACGGCCATCGATAAGCAAGGCGTCAAGGTGTTAGAAGCGCTCTTTTTGCAACATGCAGAGCAAGGGGGCATAGTGATTTTGACAACGCACCAAGACATGTTTGCCGACAATCCCATCCTTAGAAAAATTAAGTTAGGTGACTAGCCATGCTCGCAGCTATGAACACGATAATTCGCCGTGAGTTGCTGATCGCGTTTCGCCGTCAAGCGGATATTTTTAACCCATTGTGGTTCTTTATTATTGTCATCACGCTCTTTCCGCTCAGCATCGGGCCTGAGCCCAATTTGTTGGCTCGCATTGCTGCAGGCATCGTTTGGGTCGCGGCACTGTTGTCGGCGCTGCTCTCCTTAGAGCGTCTGTTTAGGGATGACTTTCAAGACGGTTCACTTGAGCAGATGATGCTGATGCCCATTCCATTGCCGCTGGTGGTGATGTCAAAGGTGTTGGCGCACTGGCTGTTAACGGGATTGCCGCTCATTCTGATTAGCCCGCTGCTCGCCATATTACTATCGCTGGATTTTAATACTTGGCTTGGTGTCGTGCTCACACTCTTGATTGGTACGCCCACGCTGAGCTTTATTGGAGCGATAGGCGTTGCGCTGACTGTTGGTCTGCAGAAAGGTGGCGTGCTGCTGAGTTTATTGGTGCTGCCGCTCTATATACCTATTTTGATTTTTGCGACCTCCGCGATTGATGCGGCATCGCTTGGCATGGCGTATAACGGACAGTTGGCGATACTTGGTGCCATGCTGATGGGATCGATGACGTTAACGCCATTTGCGATCAGTGCAGCACTTAGGGTAAGTGTGACTTGATTGTTTTGAATCAAGCACGAAAAATTCCCTTTCTATACATTACATAACGACAATAAATAAACCGACCGACCCGTTGATGAATTTTGCGGGACGGTGCCCAGAAGTAAGAGTGAGTAAAACGATGTGGAAATGGCTCCATCCTTATGCCAAGCCAGAAGCCGCTTACCGATTGTGCGGTAAGTGCTTACCTTGGTTTTCCGTTTTAGCCTTGGTGTGTCTCGTCGCCGGAACCGTGTGGGGGCTGGCCTTTGCGCCTTCTGACTACCAACAAGGCGACAGTTTTAGAATCATCTATATCCATGTACCCTCTGCGATCTGGTCGATGGGCGTCTATATGTCGATGGCGATTGCCGCGTTTATCGGATTGGTGTGGCAAGTCCGCTTATCGGATATGGCTGCCTCTGCGATGGCACCAATTGGCGCGGTGTATACCTTCATTGCCTTATTAACGGGGGCTGTGTGGGGCAAACCGATGTGGGGTACATGGTGGGTATGGGACGCTCGCCTAACATCCGAGCTGATTCTGTTGTTTCTCTACCTTGGCGTGATTGCTCTGTATCACGCGTTTGATGATCAAAAAACCGCCGCCAAAGCAGCCGGTATTTTAGCGATTGTTGGTGTGGTTAATTTGCCTATCATTCACTTCTCAGTGGAATGGTGGAACACCTTGCATCAGGGCGCCACCATTACCAAGTTCGAAAAGCCTTCTATCTCGGCGAACATGCTGTGGCCTTTACTCTTGAACATCTTTGGTTTTGCGTTTTTCTTTGCCAGCCTGACCATGGTTCGCTTGAGAAATGAAATTTTGGCTAAAGAGAGCCACCGCCCGTGGGTGGTTCAACTCGCCACAGAACGGTTCGCTACAGAACCATCCGCCAAAAAAGAATCCAAGCAGGAGGCCTAACCATGCATTTTGATAGCTTAAGTGATTTTTGGGCAATGGGCGGTTATGCCGGCTATGTGTGGAGTGCGTTTGGAATCACGTTTTTGTCGATGTGGATACTCTGGGTGGTCAGTGTGAAGCGTGGCAAAGGCATCTTGCGCGATGTGAAAGCAAAAGTAGACCGCCAAGCACGAATCGAAGCGGCGAAAAATTTGGAGAACACCTTATGAACCCAAGACGTAAAAAGAGACTCAGTATTGTCCTCGCTATTTTTGTCGGCATCTCTGCGACCGTGGGTTTGATGCTCTATGCCCTAAACCAAAACATGGATCTTTTCTATACACCAACCGAGTTGGTTAACGGTAAGCCAGATGGCACCAAACCAGAAGTGGGTCAACGCCTTCGCATTGGTGGCATGGTGGTAGAAGGGTCAGTTAAGCGCGATCCGCAATCTTTGCGTGTGTCGTTCGATTTACATGATATCGGCCCGAAAGTGACCATTTACTACGATGGCATTCTGCCTGACCTATTTCGCGAGGGGCAAGGGATTGTGGCGCAAGGCGTACTAAAAAACGCGACCACCATTGAGGCGTTTGAAGTGTTAGCGAAGCACGACGAAGAGTACATGCCGCCTGAAGTGGCCGAAGCGATGAAGAAGACCCACGAACCGCTTCAGTACACTCAAGAGCAAAAACAAGGAAGTGACCAATGATTGCTGAGATTGGCCATTTTGCGCTGATTATTTCTCTCGCCATGGCAGTGCTTTTGAGCATTTTGCCACTGGTCGGTGCATCGCGTAACAATACGCTTTTGATGAACACTGCAAGACCGCTCTCTTGGGGGATGTTCTTGCTGCTGTTGGTGTCGTTTGCCATCTTGTTGTGGGCGTTTTATACCAACGACTTCACCTTGAACTATGTGGCAAGTAACTCCAACACGCAATTGCCTTGGTACTATCGACTGACCGCGGTTTGGGGCGCCCATGAAGGCTCATTGCTGCTGTGGGTTCTTATCCAAGCGGGTTGGACGGTTGCGGTGGCAAGCTTTAGTCGAGGCATGCCACAAGAATCGGTCGCACGCGTACTGGCGGTGATGGGTCTGATCACGGTAGGCTTTTTGCTGTTTATCATCGTCACCTCGAATCCGTTTTTACGTACTTTGCCGTACTTCCCGGTCGATGGCCGTGATTTAAATCCGTTGCTGCAAGACCCGGGTTTGATCATTCACCCACCCATGCTCTACATGGGGTACGTAGGCTTTTCGGTTGCTTTCTCATTTGCGATCGCCTCGCTGATGACCGGCCGACTTGATACGGCATGGGCGCGTTGGTCTCGTCCATGGACAACCGCCGCTTGGCTTTTCCTCACACTAGGTATCGCGTTAGGCTCATGGTGGGCTTACTACGAGTTAGGTTGGGGAGGCTGGTGGTTCTGGGATCCAGTTGAAAACGCCTCTTTCATGCCTTGGCTTGCAGGGACTGCGCTGATGCACTCACTCGCTGTGACCGAAAAACGCGGCACGTTCAAAGCGTGGACCGTGCTACTGGCTATATCGGCATTCTCGCTCAGCTTATTGGGCACCTTCTTAGTGCGCTCCGGCATTCTTGTCTCGGTGCATGCTTTCGCCTCCGATCCATCACGCGGGATGTTTATCCTTGGCTTCTTGGTGTTTGTTATCGGCGGCTCACTGCTTTTGTTTGCGCTCAAAGGCGCGTCGGTTCGTGTGCGTGGCAACTTCGAGTTGATATCACGCGAAAATGCGCTGTTGGTTAACAACGTGTTGCTGATTGCGGCGTTAGTGGTGGTGTTGGTTGGGACCTTATTGCCTCTGGTGCACAAGCAAATCGGGTTAGGCTCTGTCTCCATTGGTGCGCCATTCTTTGACATGCTGTTTGCCTGGTTGATGGTGCCGTTTGCCTTCTTCCTCGGTATTGGACCGCTGATCCGCTGGAAGCGAGACAACCTCAAAACCGTCAAAATGCCGATGCTTATCTCTGGCGTGGCTTCTTTGTTGCTCGCTGCCTTGTTCACTGTGTGGTTGGCCGATCAGTTCTTAGTAATGGCGTATATCGGTTGGGTGATGGCACTGTGGATCATCTTGCTGCATGGGTTTGAGCTCTACCAACGTGCGACGCACCGTCACCCTTTCTGGAGTGGTGTGAAAAAACTTCAGCGTAGTCACTGGGCGATGATGCTGGGCCACATCGGTCTCGCGGTTTCGATTATCGGTATCGCCATGGTGCAAAACTACAGTATCGAACGTGATGTCCGTTTGGCACCTGGCGAGCATTTCCAAATTCAAGGTTATGACTTCTATTTTGAAGGCTTACGAGACAAAGATGGCCCCAACTATGATGGCTATATTGCCGATTTTGAAATTACCCTCAACGGTAAATACATCAATACCTTGCATGCAGAGAAACGCTTCTACCGCACGGCGCGCTCCATGATGACTGAAGCGGCGATCGATCGAGGGATAACGCGCGATCTCTACATCGCGATGGGCGAGCAACTCGACGACAACAAATCTTGGGCTGTGCGTATCTACTACAAACCGTTTGTGCGTTGGATTTGGGCGGGGGCTCTGTTGATGTCGCTCGGCGGCGCGATTGCCATCAGTGATAAGCGTTATCGATTTAGAAAGAATACCCAGCAGGAGGCATCATGAGTAAGAAGCTACTGTTTATTCCCTTGGTGGCCTTTTTGGGGCTGGTGAGCGTTTTTGCCACCCAGCTCATCAAAAACCAACACGGTGATGATCCCACAAAACTGGAGTCGGTCTTGGTCGGTAAAACGGTGCCAGAGTTTCGCTTAGAAGATCTGGCGGAACCGGGCAAACTGTACGATCAACAGATTTTTGTTGGCGAGCCTTTGCTACTCAATGTCTGGGCAACGTGGTGCCCAACCTGCTATGCGGAGCATCAGTATCTTAATGAGTTGGCTAGTCAAGGCGTTAAAATCATCGGACTGAACTACAAGGACGATCGCACCAAGGCGGTCGGTTGGCTCAATGATCTCGGCAACCCGTATCTCATCAGCCTGTTTGACGGCAATGGCATGCTGGGCCTCGATCTTGGTGTTTATGGCGCGCCAGAGACGTTCCTCATTGATGCAAATGGCGTGATTCAGTACCGCCATGTGGGTGATGTGAACGCACGCAACTGGGCAGAGAAGCTAGGGCCAATGTACCAACGTATGGTTGAGGAAGCAGTACAATGATTCGAAAGAGCGTT